>JAXISU010000009.1:0-15144 GCA_034680425.1 Cyclobacterium sp. | reverse complement strand
GCCCTGCAAAAAGGCGATGTGTACAAAGTGGTGTTTGACGAAAAAGTAATTGAGGAACAGGTGGTGTCCATCTCGGGGATTCACCTTGCTTATTTCAATCACAAAGGAGTGGAGATGCATGCCATTCCATTTGAACAAAATGGACAACTCACCTTCTTCGATCAGGAGGGCAAAAGTTTCAAAAAAGCCTTTCTCCGAGATCCCCTAAATTACACACGGATTAGTTCGCGCTACAATTTAAATCGCTTTCATCCAGTCCAAAAGCGATACAAAGCACATTTGGGTACGGACTACGCAGCTCCTACTGGTACCGAAATCCGTTCCGTAGGCGAAGGCACGGTAGTAGAAGCAACCTACTCCTCTGCCAACGGGAATTA
Source organism: Cyclobacterium sp. (assembly GCA_034680425.1). Lineage (GTDB taxonomy): Bacteria > Bacteroidota > Bacteroidia > Cytophagales > Cyclobacteriaceae > Algoriphagus. The sequence continues at coordinate 14,767 of JAXISU010000009.1, read as the reverse complement.
CGTAAAAATCAAACACAACGAGACCTACACCACCCAATACCTACACCTCTCCAAAATCGGCAGTGGGGTGAGGAGAGGAACGCGTGTCAGACAAGGACAAGTGATCGGCTATGTGGGAAGTACAGGTTTGGCCACAGGGCCTCACCTTTGTTTCCGTTTTTGGAAAAATGGAAAACAAGAGGATTGGTTGGAAGAGGTAATTCCTCCATCTGAACCCATTTCCCAAGCCAATCTGCAAGCATTCAATCAAAAAAAGATAGCGGGCATGAAGCAATTGGCTACCATAGATCCAGCAATTGACGATCGCTTGTTGGCTACTGCCACAAAAAGCCCGAAATAAATCGGAACACTTGGATGCCCAAGTAGTTTGTTTAGAAAGCCTAGTACATGAGCCAAGAACCTTCCATTCGGATCAATAAGTACCTCAGTGAAGTAGGCTATTGCTCCCGCCGCGCTGCTGATGGGCTTTTGGAACAAAAACGAATCACCATCAATGGCAAAATTCCAGAGCTAGGCACTCAGGTCTTTCCACAGGATGAGGTACGCGTAGATGGGCAACTGATCGGAAAGCCTAAGCAAGAGCACGTTTACATTGCCTTTAACAAGCCCGTAGGAATCGTGTCCACCACAGATACCCTAGGAGAAAAGGACAATATCATTGATTTTATTGGTCATCCCGAACGCATTTTCCCTATTGGAAGACTGGACAAAGACAGCGAAGGGCTGATTCTTTTGACAAGTGAAGGGGATCTAGTGAATAAAATTCTTCGCTCAAAAAACAACCACGAAAAAGAGTACGTGGTGACCGTAGACAAGCCCCTCCATCCAAGTTTCGTTCAGAAAATGAGTACTGGTGTTCCCATTTTGGATACCGTTACAGCTCCCTGCACCGTGGTGGCCATCAACCGGTTTAAATTTCGCATCATCCTCACCCAAGGCTTAAATCGGCAGATTCGCCGCATGTGCGCGCACTTGGGCTACCAGGTCACACAACTCAAACGGATTCGAATCATGCACATCCAACTTGATCTCGCTGTAGGCAAATGGAGAGATCTTAGTGAAAAGGAATTGGCTCAACTCAATCTCCTCATTCAGGATAGTACCAAAACTACCTAGCCAAGTTTTCTTCAAAATTGGCTAACTTGAAAACTGACATTCTCCCAATCCCACTGCTCCCATGCTTTCTGACTTTCGATCCAGTCCAACCGAACTTTTTGCTAGCCAATTGCCTACCTCCATTGCCTGGCGAACCTCCACGCTAGTCGAGCGAAAGGAACGATTACTTAAGCTGTTGAATTGGATCAATTCCCATCAGGAAGCCATTCACAAAGCCCTTTGGTTGGATTTCAACAAACCAGCTATTGAAGTAGACCTCAATGAAATATTCCCAGTTACTTCGGAAATCAAGCATTGTCTGAAAAATTTGTCCAACTGGATGCGCCCTCAGCCGCAACCCACTCCACTCCCCATGCTGGGGACTTCTGCCTTTGTGGTGGCCGAGCCGAAGGGGAGAGCGCTGTTGATTTCTCCTTGGAATTTTCCCTTCAACCTTGCCATTGGACCTCTGGTTTCCGCCCTTGCTGCAGGATGTCCTGCCATTCTGAAACCTTCCGAATATGCACCTCATACTGCCCAGCTAGTTCAGGACTTGGTAAGCGAGTTATTTGCTCCCCATGAGGTAGCCGTATGTTTGGGTGAAAAAGAAGTAGCTTCAGAACTTCTGGCATTGCCTTTTGACCATATCTTCTTTACGGGAAGCCCGGCGATTGGAAAAATTGTGATGCGTGCCGCTGCACAACACTTGAGTTCAGTGACCCTAGAATTGGGAGGCAAATCTCCGGTGATTCTAGATGATTCGGCTGACCTAAAGGATGCTGCAGAAAAATTGATTTGGGGCAAGTTTGTCAACTGCGGGCAAACCTGCATTGCACCCGATTACATCCTAGTTCCTGAAGACAAGAAGGAAATCTTTCTTGGCCATGCGCGCGAGGTGCTGAATCGCTACTACGACCCGAATGGTAAAGGAATCAGGCAGAGTCCAGACTATGCTCGCTTGATCAATGCCAAACATTTTGAACGAATCCGGCAGTTACTGGAAGATGCTCTTCAAAAAGGGGCGCAGGTGGAAGCAGGTGGAGAGTTGGATGAAGAAACTCGGTATGTGGCCCCTACCTTGATATCTGCCATAACTGAGGATATGCAAGTCTATCAGGAAGAAATTTTTGGTCCTATCCTACCGATCCTTACTTACAGTCACCTCAACGATGCCCTAGCACTGATCCATTCCCAGCCCAAGCCCTTGGCCTTGTACTTTTTTGGCAAGGATGAGGGACGAGCCAAGCGGGTAATGGCGGAAACTAGTTCTGGCAACCTGGTGATCAACGATTGTGTGGTTCATTTTCTGCACAGCGAACTCCCATTTGGAGGAGTCAACAACAGTGGAATTGGCAAAGCTCATGGCAAGTATGGATTTATGGCTTTCAGCAATGAAAAGGGAGTGTTGAAGCAGCGGATTGGTTTCAACAACGTCAGCTTGCTACGCCCTCCTTACGGGATACGGGTGAAGAAGTTGATTGCTACGATGATGAAATGGTTTTAATTGGTCCACAGCTAACAGGCCACGGTTGACCGCAGACTCTACTAAACTTCAACACTGGCTTACCAACAACTTCAATTCTAAAAAAAGAGGGGGTTGAGCCTAGGGCAAAAGAAAACCCCGCCATTGGACGGGGTTACCTTAGGTCAGACTTGTGGAAGTCTCGTAGACTGGGCCATTTTTTTGATGGCTTTCACTACTTTTTCGGAAGGCTGCAATTTTACTTGCTCCAAAAACTCCACGGTGCTCAGCAGTTCAATGTATTCTTGCATCAAAGCGTCATCGCTGTGCAAGGCTTGCATTAAGAGTTCTTGTTCTACCTCCGACATTTCCTGATAGATATATCTGATCAGGTCATTTGGGGTAAATGATTTTATCATAGGCACTGTTTACTTGTTTCATTTTTTTACGAATATGGTTGAGCGCATAGCGCATTCTACCCAAGGCTGTATTGATACTGACGCCGGTTTTTTCGGCGATTTCCTGGAAACTCATGTCTAAGTAATGCCTCATGATGACTACTTCCTTCTGAGCTTCTGGAAGTTCATCGATCAAGTTGCGTACAAAAGCCAGGGTTTCCTCTTTGATGCGTTGCTCCTCGGAGGAGTCTTCCGCAAAACTTAAGGTATTGAACAGATTGCTACCATCTTCTAAGAGGATGGTAGGGTATCTTTTTGCCTTTCTAAAATGATCGATCGCCAGGTTATGCGCAATACGCATCACCCAGGGTTGAAATTTACCTTCCTCGTTGTACTTGTCAGAATTCAAGGTGTGGAGCACCTTGACAAATACATCTTGTAACAGATCTTCTGCTACATCTTGATCTTTAACGATCAAGAAGATGGTGGTAAATACTTTACTATGATACCGATCTACTAGTAGATTAAAGGCGGCTTCATTACCATTGCGATACAGGGTGATCAACACACTGTCGTCCGGACCTAATTGCTTACTCATTTTTAAGTTGGTTTATAAACAACGTAAAAGTCTAGGCCATAGTATCGGGTTAGGTGAAAAGATTTTTTTGAAGCGTGTGAACGTAAACTAAAAAGGAATCAAAACTACGGCCAAATTTGTGAATGTTGCAACTTTTGTATCAAAATCAATACTTAATTCTATTTTTAATGCAATTGATTATTTTTTAATCTTTTTTTTAAACTAAGGAAGCTTATTTATTCTGTTTGACTAGGTCCCTTATCGGCAGAAGGAAGGGGGTCAAACACCGAGGAAAGAGGGGAAATAACTAGAATTATCGATACCGATGGTTTTAAAAAAGTAAGTCGCATTGCTTACCTTCGTAGTCTTACCTAGAAAAAAAGAATTATGGATTTAAGCGGAAAAGTAATCACCCAACTAGCGGAAGTAAGTGGGAGTTCAAAGAGTGGCAATGCTTGGCGCAAGCAGGAATATATTGTAGAAACAGGAGGGCAATATCCCAAAAAAGTCTGCATCTCCGTCTGGGGCGATAAGATCGACCAATTTGGATTAAAGGTAGGCGAACAAGTCAACCTTGGCATAGAGGTAGAAAGCCGGGAATACAACGGACGTTGGTATACCGAAGTGAAAGCTTACAAAGTAGACCGTAGCCAAGGTGGAGGAATGCCAGTTGCCCCTCCGGATGTAGATACCTTCTACGAAACTTCCGAAGACGACAAGCTTCCCTTTTAAGTTGGAGTTGGAGGGAAATATCCATCCCATTTCGTAAACAACTACGCAAAAAAAAAAAGCGAGACTTACTCAGTCTCGCTTTTTACTTTTAGTTCGATTTCTTCTCCAGATTCATCTAGGAATCTGTATTCCGTCACGGGTAGGGAAGAATCTTTGATCAGTCTTATCCATTTGGTATACTTAAAAAACCACTTTACACGTCGGCTAATCAGGCCAGTGGTAAAGTAGGCATGCAGATACGGATGCAAGCCGATGTGGATTTTGTCCACATTTTGAATGGTAGCCATGTGCTCCAAATCCTTTTCCAACTTATCGGCGACTAGAATAGACGCTTGGATTTTGCCGGTACCGTTGCAAGCTGGACAGGTTTCCTTAGTCACAATATTGACTTCAGGACGTACGCGCTGTCGGGTGATTTGCATCAACCCAAATTTGCTCAAAGGCAATACGGTATGCTTGGATCTGTCAAATTTCATCTCCAGCATCATGGCATCGAAAATTGCCTTTTTGTTTTCGGCTTTTTTCATGTCGATAAAATCGACCACGATAATTCCTCCCATATCTCGGAGGCGGAGCTGTCTAGCAATTTCTTTAGCAGCTACCAGGTTGGTTTTAAGCGCTGTAGATTCCTGGTCGCTTTCTTGATTGGACTTGTTGCCACTATTGACGTCAATGACGTGCAGGGCCTCGGTGTGCTCTATAATCACATAGCCTCCTTGAGGTAGGCTTACGGACTGTCCAAACAAGCTTTTGATTTGCTTTTCGATTCCAAAACTTTCAAATAGCTTGACTTTACCGTTGTAAAGTTTGACAATTTTTTCTTTTTCAGGCGCTATAGACCTGATGTAGGAACGGATCTGATCGTAAGTAGACTCTTCTTCTACGGTGATTGCATCGAATGATTCATTGAGCAGGTCTCTCACAAGTGAGGAAGCCATGCTCATCTCTCCAATGATTTTGTCCCGACTTTTGGCTTTCAGCAATTTGCTCATTCCCTCTTCCCAATTGGCGAGAAGATTTCGAAGGTCTTTATCAAGTTCCGTCACGGACTGTCCTTCGGCCACGGTTCGGATGATTACTCCAAAGTTGGCAGGTTTGATCGAATTGATGAGTCTGAGCAGCCTTTTGCGCTCTTCGTTGCTACGTATCTTCTTTGACACATTGACTGTGTCGGAGAAGGGAACAAGCACGAGGTAACGCCCGGGTAGAGAGAGCTCACAGGATAGTCTAGGGCCTTTGGTTGAAATAGGTTCTTTGACAACTTGAACCAACACTTGGTTGGTCTTGGCTAGAATCTTGTCGATTTTCCCGACTTTTTCTATTTCCGCTTCGTTTTCAAAGCCCTTCAAGAGGTGGTTGCTGTAGTTGTTGTTGCGTACCATCTTGGTAAACTTCAACAAGCTATTGATATTTGAACCTAGGTCTTGGTAATGCAGAAAAGCATCTTTCTCATAGCCCACGTCGATAAACGCGGCGTTGAGTCCATTGACAATTTTGCGGACCGTTCCCAGATAAATATCACCCACCTTAAACTGGTTGTCCATCCCTTCGGAATGAAGTTCCACCAGCTGCTTGTCGTGCAATAAGGCTATTCGACTTCCATTTTGAGCAGAATCGATTAACAATTCCGTACTCAAATTTTCTTTTTACTTCTGTAAATGAACGTACTTTACTTCCACTAACTCAAAAAGAAAGGATTACTTCTTCTTGTGTCTGTTTTTTCTAAGTCTTTTCTTACGCTTGTGCGTAGCGATCTTATGTCTTTTTCTTTTCTTACCGCAAGGCATAGTTTTTAAATTTAATAGTTTACAATTTTATTATAGCTGGTCCAAGTAGCCTTGAATACTCTCTAAGATCATCGGATCGTCGGTCATTTTCTTGACTAGCTCAAACTGTACTTTTGCTTTATTTTTCTCTTTGGATTCAAAGTAGCTTACCCCCAGGTAAAATTGCCCCTGAATGTTTTGTGGATGTGCTTTTACTAATTCTTCAAAACGACCAATGGCTCGATCGTATTGTCCGGATTGCATGGAGAGTACCCCCATGTTAAACAAACCTTCTTCATTCTTCGGATCCTCTTCCAGAATCTCGCGCAACAAGGTGATTCCTTGCATCGGATTGGATGAGGACACATAGGTCATCGCTATTTTAGATTTCAAATCGAGGCGGGTGGGATCTTTTTCCAACACCTTTGTTAAGAAGCTTCTGGTTTTCTCTGCCAGTACTTCTACTTTGTTTTTGTCCAAGGCAAAGGAAAATGCATCGTAATTTGCTTTTCCAGCTTCCTCAGCAAGAAATAAATTGTCTGGCCAGAGCGTACTTGCCTCAGTCCAGTAATAGGCGGCAGAATCAAACAACCCTTCTTCCTTATAGATACCTGCAAGAACTTGCGCGGCCGCTACTTTTTCTTCTGGAGTAGGAGCAGATCTAAATTTTGAAATCAACTCATCTGCTTGTACTCTATTTTGGGAAGATAGCTCATTCTCATGCGATTCGGTAATGGCTGGGGATGCTTCTGCACCACTTTCCATTTTTTCGCCTGTCGCTTCGTTATCAACCACCACCTTGGGAAGTAAATAAAGACCTGCTACAGATGCGATACCGATTCCTATAAGAACAACCTGTAGTTTTTTCATGCCTTTCACCCAGGCTTAGGCCTGAGTAGCCAATTGTTTGATTTTCTTGCTGTTTTTGATTTTCTCTACAAACACCTTAGAAGGTTTGAATGCAGGGATATAATGCTCGTCAATTACAATTGCCGTATTCTTGGAAATGTTACGGGCAATTTTCTTTGCTCTTTTCTTGTTGATGAAACTTCCAAATCCTCTGACATAGATGTTTTCTCCATCAGCCATGGAATCTTTTACTACTTTGAAAAACGCCTCAACTGCTTGAGTTACATCGTCTTTTTGAATTCCTGTCTTCTCGGAAATTTTAGTAATTACTTCTGCTTTGGTCACTGTGATTAAAATTTAGAAATTTCGAAATAAGCTTAACAACCTATTAACCAAGTATTTTTGGGACTGCAAATGTACAAGAACCAACGCAATTAAAAAAGATATTCAAAAAAAATACCTTGGTTTGTAGTCCCACAATCTTTCACCCATGAAGAGTAAAGTCACTGAAAATCAATTGTTTTCAAATTCAATAATTTCTTGGTACCGTGAAAATCCTAGGAATTTGCCATGGCGAGAAACCCAGGATCCCTATAAAATTTGGCTCTCGGAAATCATTCTCCAGCAAACCCGTGTAGCGCAGGGATTACCTTATTACTTGGCATTTTCACAAGCCTATCCTACAGTACAATTGTTGGCAGAAGCCCCAGAAGAAGAAGTACTCCGCCTTTGGCAAGGACTAGGCTATTATAGTAGAGCTCGCAACCTGCATGCTTGCGCCAAATACATCTGGAACGAATTAGGCGGGAATTTTCCCAACACCTATGCGAGCCTGATTCAACTCAAGGGAGTGGGAAGCTATACCGCTGCAGCCATTTCAAGCTTTGCCTTTGGAGAAGTGCAGGCGGTGGTGGATGGAAATGTGTTCCGGGTGCTCGCCCGCTACTTTGGAATCGCCACGGACATCGCCAGCGGCAAAGGAAAAAAAGAGTTTGAAGCACTGGCAAACCAACTTATCCCCAAAGATATCCCTGGGGAATTCAACCAGGCCATGATGGATTTTGGTTCCCGCTGCTGCGTCCCCAAAAATCCAACTTGTACAGCCTGTCCACTCGCGAGCTCCTGCTTTGCCTTCCAAAAAGATCTCCTAGATTCCTTGCCTGTAAAAATCAATAAAACCAAGGTCAAAGAACGAATTCTCGATTACCTGGTAATTCGATGTGCAGGGCAGGTAGTTTGGAATAAAAGAGGGGCAGGAGATATTTGGACTGGGTTATACGATTTTCCACTTCTCAAACAGGAGGACTTCCCTTGGGAAAAGAATCTATCCCAGGAAGCAGTCCAATTCCCTAAAAAATACCGACATCTTCTGTCGCACCAACGGATACTTGGAAGCTTTTGGGAGATGGAACTCTCGCCGGATAAACTTGCTGAATTGGCGAAATGGTGCCAAAAAGAAGGATTTGACTTGATTGATATCCAGCAAATAGACGCATTACCCAAACCTAAATTGATTCTCCGCTATTTGACTGATCGAGAGATTTGATTACTTTCAATCTTCTAAACTTTTTAACTACTAAAAACAAAATGTTATGGCAGGAGTAAACAAAGTCATTTTATTGGGTCACCTAGGTGCAGATCCAGAGGTAAAATATTTAGAGGGAGACAAGGTGGTGGCCAACCTAAGCCTAGCGACCTCTGAAGCCTATCAAGACCGAAATGGCAATCGTGTGGAACAGACCGAGTGGCACGACTTGGAGCTTTGGGATCAACAAGCAAAAATTGCTGAAAAATACCTTAAAAAGGGCTCTCAAATCTACGTGGAAGGCAAAATCAAGTCCGACAAGTGGACAGATGAGCAAGGACAAAATCGAAAGAAGATGAAAATCAGGGTGTTGAGCTTTACCATGGTAGGCGGCAAACCTGAAGGAATGCCTGGCGCTCCTGCAGCAGCAGCAGCATCAAACGCTATACCTAGCACTTCCCCAGTGACAGCACCCATGGTATCCCTAGATGAGGGGGATGACGACCTCCCCTTTTAATGGAATTCAAATCCCCTGTTCCTTGGATTCAGGGGATTTGATTACATTTGAACACTTATTTTCTCAAACACATGGATGACCCCTACCCGAGTTACTTACTGATAGCCCAGGTTTCCTCTTTTTCGTTCTCCTATTTTTTTGTCAACGGGCTAGTGCTCCTCCTCCTTTTGGTGGGCTCTGCCTTGGCCTCTGGATCTGAAGCAGCTTTTTTCTCCCTCACAAAGGACGATCTTACAGATCTCAATCAAAAGCATCCAAAAAAGGGAAGAGTCATTAGCCGATTGCTTGCCACTCCCAAAATTTTGTTGAGTACCCTACTTATACTCAACAACGGATTCAATATTGGCCTAATCACCTTGACTACCTATCTCACTTGGAGCATTTTTGGCACCAATGCGATAGGAATTACCGTCATTCTCATCCAAACCGTGGGAGTTACCTTTGCCATTGTGTTTTTTGGAGAAATTGTTCCCAAAGCCTACGCAAATCAGGTTAAAACAGGATTTGCGCTAGGTCTTGCAATTCCAATCTCCTTTTTCACCAAAGTATTGAAGCCTTTCTCCGCTTTCTTGATTGGATTTAGTTCCATCATCGAAAAGCGTGTGCAGCAAAAAGGGTATTCCCTCTCGGTAGATGAATTGAATCAAGCCCTAGAATTGACCACAGAGGATACGCCTGAAGAAGAAAAAGAAATTCTCCGCGGCATCGTGAATTTTGGAACTCTCAGTGTCCGCCAAGTCATGAAGAGCCGGATGGAAATCTCAGCAGTGGATGCGGAAATTGACTTTCACGAACTCATGGACAAGGTCAATAAAAGTGGCTACTCCAGAATCCCTGTTTATGAGGAAACCATTGACCATATCCTAGGCATTCTGTACATCAAGGATCTACTTCCCCATATCGATAAAGACGAAAACTTTGATTGGAAATCACTCATACGAAAGAGTTTCTTCGTTCCTGAAAACAAAAAAGCAGACTCCCTACTCAAGGATTTTCAAAAAATGCGGGTGCACATGGCTATCGTTGTCGATGAATATGGAGGCACCTCGGGCTTGATCACCTTGGAGGATTTGATTGAAGAAATCATTGGTGAAATCAACGATGAGTTTGACGACACGGACACCCTCTTTTTCCAAGAGGTCGATGTGGACACCTTTATTTTTGAAGGGAAAGTTTCACTCAACGATTTCTGCAAGAAACTCGATTTAGACACACAAATCTTCGACGAGGTGAAAGGAGAAAGCGAATCCTTGGGAGGCTTACTTCTTGAGCTCAACTCAAAACTTCCCAAAAACGGAACCAAAATCAGGTACAAGGATTTTGAATTCACCATCCTTGCCGTCGATGCACGAAAAATCAAAAAAGTAAAGGTGCATTTGATCGGGGAAGAGAAGGATTTTTCGAGTCCATTTACTGACTAAAGTTCACTTAGAAGTAATTTCAACTTTTCTCCATTAGGCCCATTTTTATTTGGCGGACACGAATTACCTCCCTAGTTTCAGTAGGTTTAAAAAATATTTGCCAAAAATTTACTTTTTTATTTCGGCTAGGTTCTCCTGAATTTTACCTCCCAATTTTATGGGCTCAGGATCAAAAACGTCCTGTATTTTTAAAAGAATCAACTTTTTCCCTTTGAACCAACTTTTTTTTCAAGTTTAGATATTGCCTAATTTTCAAAAACAATCGTTTTCGTAACTGTTATTTTCAGTTGGCATTGATTTTCATTGTGTTTATTTCAATTTAAATCCTTATTTTTTGAAAATTTTCCAACCTATTAAACTGAGTAAAATGCAGCAAGGGCTCTATCGGCAGGAGTTTGAACACGATTCCTGTGGTATTGGTGCGGTAGTAGATCTGACCAATGAACCTACCCACGAAACCATCAGCGGTGCGTTGTATATGTTAAGCAACATGGAGCATCGCGGAGGGAGAGGATCTGATCCCAAAACGGGAGATGGTGCAGGGATTTGCTTTCAAATCCCTCACCAATTTCTTCAAGATGTTACCGCAAGAACTGAAATTCAATTGCCCCCTCCCGGACAATTTGGATTGGGGATGACCTTTTTTCCAAACAACAAGCAACTCTATACTAAAGCAAAAGCCTTGCTCAATGAGTTAATTGAAGAATTGGACTTTGTACTGATTGGCTACCGAAAAGTTCCAGTTGATGAAACCATCCCTGGTTCGAGCGCCCTGGAAGTGATGCCCATTATCGAACAGGTCTTTGTACGCCACAAAGATGGACTGCAAGGACTTGACCTAGAGCGGAAGCTTTATGTGCTCCGAAACTATTCGAGCTCCAAAATCAACGCGGAGATTCCTGGGGTCAACCATGCTTTTTATTTTGCAAGCTTCAGCTCCTTGACCGTGGTCTACAAAGGTCAGCTGCGAACCGACCAGGTTTTGCCCTTTTTTAAAGACCTTCAAAACCCGGGTATCGCCTCCGCATTTGCCATCGTACACTCCCGGTTCTCCACCAACACCTTTCCAAACTGGAGGCTGGCCCAGCCGTTTCGATACCTCTCCCACAATGGGGAAATCAATACCATTCGTGGCAACCTAAATAAAATGAAGTCCAAGGAAGCATTGATGAAATCTTCCTTGTTTAGCCCGGAGGAGCTAGCCAAGCTCATGCCCATTACCAATAAGCTCAATTCGGATTCGGCCAACCTAGATGCCATGGTGGAGCTACTTACGCTGAGCGGTAGAAGCCTTCCGCATGCCATGATGATGCTCGTGCCGGAAGCTTGGCAAGACAATGAGGTGATGGACAAGGAGCGGGCAGCCTTCTATAAATTCCATGCCTCCCTAGTCGAACCTTGGGATGGTCCTGCCGCCCTACTCTTTACCGATGGCAAATCGGTGGGAGCTACGCTGGACCGTAACGGCCTTCGTCCACTCCGCTATTTTATCACAAAAGACCAACGGCTCATCCTTTCCTCCGAGGCAGGAGCACTGCCCATCCGAGAGGCAACCATCACTCAAAAAGGAAGAATTAGTCCAGGCCGAATGCTATGGGCTGATTTGGAACAGGGAAGGGTGCTCCTCGATGAAGAAGTCAAAGGGGAGATTTGCCGTAGGCAGCCTTATGAAAAATGGGTCAACGAACAACGGACAAAACTCCGATTGGTTCCCGACCCTGAAGAACTCAGCTACCCCTACCTCACCGAAGAAATACAAAGACAGCAAACCATCTTTGGGTATACCTCTGAGGAGCTCAAGGTAATCCTAAGTCCATTAGGAGACCTAGGCCAAGAAGCGGTAGGTTCGATGGGTGCCGATACCCCGTTGGCGGTGCTTTCCAAACAAAGTCAGCACATCTCCAACTACTTCAAACAGCTTTTTGCGCAGGTCAGCAATCCGCCCATTGATCCCATCCGGGAACGATTGGTCATGTCCCTGTTTACCCGCATTGGGGAAGGGCATAATATTTTGGAAGAAAGTCCTCAGCATACCAAGCAGATCCACATTTCCCAACCCGTGCTGCTCAACGCAGACTTGGAAAAAATCACCCGTCTCGAGCACCTTGGCTACCGAACCAAACGCTTGTTTGGACTATTTGTAGCCGATCACCAGCCGGGAAGACTATTGGCCGCTTTGGACCAACTTTGTCAGGAAGCAGAAGATGCGATTTTGATAGAGGGAAAAAATATCTTGATTCTATCCGATCGCACAAGCTCGGATTCCCTTGCACCGATCCCTTCCCTTTTGGCGATTGGCGCAGTTCACCAACATTTGGTCAAGAAAAAAATCCGTACCCGTGCTGGACTGGTGCTAGAATCAGCCGATATCCGAGAAGTACACCACTTTGCCACAGCTATTGGCTATGGAGTATCTGCCATCAACCCCTACTTGGCATTGGAATCCCTCTTGGATCTCCACCGTAAAGGAGAACTCCCCGGCGCGAAGGATGAGAAAACAGTGCTGAGCAATTACCAGAAAGGAATTGGCAAAGGATTACTCAAGGTGCTCTCCAAAATGGGAATCTCTACCCTTCAATCTTACCAGGGAGCTCAGATTTTCGAAGCAATTGGGCTTGGACCTGAGGTAATGGATCGCTGCTTCAAAGGCACCACTTCCCGAATCAGTGGCATCTCCTTTGATGAACTAGCCGAAGAGGTACTCATCCGCCATCGTGCGGCCTACCTTCCGCAAGCAGGAGTTCTGGAATCAGGGGGCCTATACCAATGGAAGCGAAGAGGGGAAAAACACCTTTTCAATCCAGAGACCATTCACCTCCTCCAAAAATCTACCCGATTGGGAGATTATGGGCTGTATCAAAAGTTTGCGCATAAAATCAATGAGCAAAGCCAAGATGCGATGACCCTCAGGGGCTTGTTTGAATTCAAAAAACAAATTCCCGTTCCGCTCGAGGAAGTGGAGCCAGGAGAAAATATCATGAAGCGCTTTGCAACAGGTGCCATGTCCTTTGGTTCGATTTCCCATGAGGCCCATGCTACTTTGGCCATTGCCATGAATCGCATCGGAGCCAAAAGCAATACAGGAGAAGGAGGGGAAGACGAGCAGCGCTTCGAACGGAAAGCCAATGGAGATTGGGAGCGATCCGCCATCAAGCAGGTGGCTTCCGGCCGCTTTGGGGTCACTTCCAATTACCTGACTCATGCAGAAGAACTACAAATCAAGATGGCCCAAGGTGCAAAGCCTGGGGAAGGAGGACAACTCCCAGGACACAAGGTGGACGATTGGATTGGTAGAGTACGGCATTCTACCCCTGGAGTAGGCTTAATCTCCCCACCTCCACACCACGACATCTATTCCATCGAAGATTTGGCCCAATTGATTTTCGACCTTAAAAACGCGAATCGAACTGCTCGAATCAATGTAAAGCTTGTTTCCCAAGCAGGTGTAGGGACCGTGGCCGCAGGAGTAGCCAAGGCCATGGCTGATGTGATTTTAGTTTCGGGAGCGGACGGAGGAACTGGGGCTTCCCCACTAAGTTCCATCCGACATGCCGGTCTTCCATGGGAATTAGGTCTTGCAGAAGCGCACCAAACCCTAGTCAAAAACAACTTGCGAAGCCGAATAGTCCTCCAAACAGATGGGCAATTGCGCACCGGTAGAGACCTGGCCATCGCCACCCTTTTGGGTGCTGAAGAATGGGGTATTGCTACTGGCGCTCTAGTGGCCGAAGGATGCATCATGATGCGCAAGTGCCACCTCAACACCTGCCCTGTAGGCATTGCTACTCAGGATCCTGAGCTCCGAAAATTATTCACAGGTGACCCCGATCACGTGGTCAACTACTTCAAGTTTATCGTTCAGGATCTCCGAGAAATCATGGCCTCACTTGGCTTCCGCACCATCGATGAGATGGTGGGACAAAGCCAAGTCCTTCAAGCCAGCACACATCTCAAGTATTGGAAATGGGATAAATTAGATCTCTCTCCAATTTTCCATAAGGTAGAAGTACCTAGCCATGTGGGCATTCACAAGCAAATCGACCAAGAGGTTGATTTGGAGGAAGTCTTGGACAGAAAATTAATCGCAACTGCTATTCCAGCTTTGGAGCAAGCCATTCCGGTTCAAGGCTTTTTTGAAATCAAGAATACAGATCGATCGGTGGGAGCCATGCTGTCCAACGAAATATCCAAAATCTACGGAAGCGTAGGCCTTCCCGAAGACAGCATCCACTATACGTTTAGCGGCTCTGCAGGACAGACCTTTGGCGGATTCCTTGCCAGCGGGGTAAATTTTGAGCTGGAAGGGGAAGCCAACGATTACTTCGGAAAAGGTTTGTCTGGAGGTAGATTAATCGTATACCCAAGTAGAAATGCCCGATTCAAGGCTGAAGAAAATATCATCATCGGCAATGTGGCCTTTTATGG
>JAXISU010000008.1:0-15192 GCA_034680425.1 Cyclobacterium sp. | reverse complement strand
GCAACAAAAAGTTGACTGCATTTCGGGCTTTGGACGATTTTCCAAGCAAATGCATGCTCTCTTCCGCCGCTACCCAATAAAAGGATATTCATGGACTCGTTTATAGTTTAATTGGCATGTTCTGAGATAAACTTGATTCGGTACACACGAAGTTCCTCCTCCGTGAAATCTTCTCCCTCAAGTTCATCCAAAGCAGCCTTGATATGGTCAGTTTCCGCATTCATGAAGTAATCCAGGAGAATATCTTCTCGCTCATCATCCATGATGCGGTGGATGTAATAGTCTATATTTAATTTGGTTCCGCTGTAGGTGATTTGCTCAATTTCCTGCAGCAAGTCCAACAAAGATAGGTTCAGATTTTGAGCAATTTCTTCCAAACTTGTTTTTCGGTCGATTTGCTGAATAATTGAAATTTTTACTTTGGAACGTGTGCCTGAGGTTTTGATAACTACCTCTGTAGCGGTTTCAATCTCATTTTCTGTCACATAGTTCTGAATGACTTGTAGAAAAGAAGTGCCAAACTTGGCCACCTTTCCCATGCCCACTCCATTGATTTGGGATAGTTCTTCCTTGGTTGTAGGATAAACTGTCGCCATTTCCTCCAGCGAAGGATCTTGGAAAATCACGTAGGGGGGAAGACCTTTTAATTTGGCGACACGCTTGCGTTCTGCCTTAAGCAGTTCAAACAACTTTTCGTCATAGGCCTGGGCAGTTTGGAGCTGATCTTCTTCTACCTCGCTTTGCCCCAACTTTTCAAAATCTTGATCTCGGTACAATTCTACCAAGTAAGGATCTACCAAGTACCGTTCTCCCTTTGGAGTAAGCTTTAGCAACCCATAATTCTCAATATCCTTTTCTAGCAAGGCAGCAATCATCGCTTGACGGATGACAGAGGTCCAATGCTTTTCGTTCTCTTCTTTTCCTTTGCCAAAGACAGGTAGGCTATCGTGTTGGTAACTAATCACGTAGTCGTCCTTCTCACCAATAATTACTTTTACCAGATGCTCAATGCCAAAACGCTCCTGCGTTTGCTTGACGGCTTCAAGAACTGTGACCAAGAAGTTTGCTCCTTCAAAAGTTTCCCGCTCCCTTTTGCAATTGTCACAGAAGCCGCAGTCTTTTTCTAGAATCTCTCCAAAATAGTTGAGAATAAATTTTCGACGGCATACCCCTGTTTCGGAATAGGCAGACATTTCTTGCAAGAGGATCTTGGCATTTTCCCGTTCGGTCACTGCCTTATCCTTATTGAACTTGTCCAACTTGACGATGTCCTCGTATCGATAAAACATCAAGCAATGCCCTTCCAGTCCATCTCGGCCTGCTCTCCCTGTTTCCTGATAATAGCCTTCAAGTGATTTAGGCACATCGTAGTGTATGACATACCGTACATCGGGCTTATCAATTCCCATCCCAAAGGCAATGGTGGCTACGATGACATCCAGTTCTTCATTGAGGAAGTCGTCTTGGGTTTTTATTCGAATCGCCGAATCCAAACCAGCATGGTAAGGGGCGGCATTGATCTGGTTGACCTTGAGCAACTCTGCGATTTCTTCTACCTTCTTTCTGCTGAGGCAGTAGATGATACCTGATTTTCCCTTGTGCTGCTTGATGAATTTGATGAGTGCTTTTTTGGATTCATTTTTCACCTTCGGCCGCACCTCGTAATACAGGTTGGTTCGGTTGAAGGAGGATTTAAATAGATCCGCTTCCTCCATCTGCAAGTTGCGCTGTATGTCCTGTTGCACCTTTGGAGTGGCAGTGGCGGTAAGTGCAATGATGGGTAGGTGAGGGGCAATTTGTGCGACTATGGATTTGATTTTGCGGTATTCAGGACGGAAATCATGACCCCAT
The DNA here is from genome assembly GCA_034680425.1 of Cyclobacterium sp. Lineage (GTDB taxonomy): Bacteria > Bacteroidota > Bacteroidia > Cytophagales > Cyclobacteriaceae > Algoriphagus. The sequence goes on along the minus strand of JAXISU010000008.1, from coordinate 13,341 downwards.
TCCGAAATACAGTGCGCCTCATCAATGGCCACAAAACTCAAATGTGCCTCCTTTAAAAATGCAATGTTTTCTTCTTTGGTTAAGGATTCTGGTGCTACGTAAAGTAGTTTGGTTTTCTTTTTCAGAACCTCATTCTTGACTTTGGTGGCTTCGGATTTGGTGAGGGTTGAATTTAAAAAATGGGCATTGATACCCACGGCATTCAATTGATCTACCTGATTTTTCATCAAGGCTATCAATGGGGAAATAACGATGGCAGTGCCTTCACTTACTACTGCTGGTAATTGGTAACAAAGCGACTTTCCTGCCCCCGTGGGCATGATCACAAAAGTATTCCTGTTGTTGAGCAAATTGTCAACTATAAGTTCCTGGTTTCCACGGAACTGACTAAATCCAAAGATTCGTTTAAGATCTAACTTTACTTTTTCTTCCACAAGAAGAAAGGGCTTTGAGGGTGATGTCCACCTGGGCAACAGATTGAACGATTACTTTTATACCTTTGTGTAAAACTAGTGTTTAACGCAGGTAAAATTGAAGTTAACAAAAAATATTAGAACCACCGCCGTTCGGGTCCTTTTAAATGAATCCGAAGCTATTGCCAAGCTTTCTACGCTTCTCAATGAGGACTTTGAAAACTGTGTGCAACACCTTCTTGAATCTAAGGGGAGATTGGTCATTACGGGTGTTGGAAAAAGTGCGTGGATAGCCAATAAGTTGGTGGCAACACTCAACTCCACCGGTACCCCGGCACTTTTCATGCATGCCGCGGATGCCATTCATGGAGATTTGGGTATGGTGCAGCAAGACGATACGGTGCTTTTCATCTCCAAATCTGGGAATACAGCTGAAATCAAGGTGCTACTGCCATTGGTCAAGCAATTGGGAGTGAAGATTGTAGCCTTGGTTTCCAACACGCAATCCTATTTGGCCGAACAGGCCCATTTTGTGCTAGATGCGACGATTGCCGAGGAGGCTTGTCCGCACAATTTGACACCAACTACTAGCACTACTGCCCATTTGGCCCTAGGAGATGCCTTGGCCATCTGCCTGTTGGAAGCTAGAGGATTTACTTCCTCCGATTTTGCACGCTTCCATCCTGGGGGATCCTTAGGAAAGCAATTGTATTTGAAAGTAGGGGATCTGCTTTCCAAAAACCAGATTCCAACGGTTCAGGAGAAGGCGAGTGTAGCGGAAGTGATTGTAGAGATTTCGAGCAAGCGTTTGGGGGCTACTGCAGTAGTGAATGATTCAGGAAACCTCAACGGAATAATTACGGATGGGGATTTGCGACGCATGCTTCAGAAAACATTGGCGATTCAAGACCTGCAAGCTTCGGCGATCATGACCATAAATCCCAAATCAGTTCAGGTTGACGATTATGCAACGGCAGCTTTTGCCCTCATGAAAGCCCACAATATTACACAGCTGGTTGTCCTAGATGGAGATAAAATCGCTGGATTTGTGCATATTCATGACTTGATGAAAGAAGGTATTGTTTAAACTGCCATGAAGGACCACCCGTACATCGTAATTATGGCTGGAGGAGTAGGCTCCCGCTTTTGGCCATACAGCAAAAGCAGTAAGCCTAAGCAGTTTTTAGACGTTTTGGGTACGGGAAGGACACTCCTTCAAATGACCTTTGACCGGTTTCTAGAAATCGCTCCTAAGGAACAATTTTTTGTAGTAACTAATCAAGTGCATGCTGGCTTAGTTAAAGAGCAATTGCCGGAACTTGAAGATCAGCAGATTCTATCCGAGCCACTTCGCAAAAATACAGCCGCCTGCCTAGCGTATGCAGCCTACAAAATAGCTAGTATAGATCCAGAAGGAACGATGATTGTCACACCTGCAGATCACCTGATCCTGCAAGAAGGCAAGTTTCTTCAAACTCTAGTCACTGCAATCTCTGCGGCGCAAGAACCCAACCGACTCCTTACCCTAGGAATTAAGCCCAATCGACCAGAAACAGGTTACGGGTACATTCAATACCTTCCCAATTCGGAAGATCCTCAAGTATTGAAAGTGAAAACCTTTACAGAAAAGCCGAATGCGAAACTTGCCGCCACTTTCTTGGAAAGCGGGGATTTTGTATGGAATTCAGGAATGTTTGTTTGGAAGGTAGCGAGTTTGCTTGAAGCCTTTAGAAAATACATGCCAGACCTCACGGATGTATTTGAGGAAGGAAAATCTCAGCTTGGTACACCTGCTGAATCGACTTTTATAGCGACTGCCTATACGACATTAAAGAGCATTTCCATTGACTACGGCATCATGGAAAAATCGGATCAGGTCTATGTAGTCTTGGGTGATTTTGGCTGGTCAGATATTGGTTCTTGGCAAAGCCTTCATGAGCTTCGAGAAAAAGATGATGAAAACAATGTGGTAGAAGCCAATGCGCTGATTTACGAAACCAAAAATTGCTTCATTAAAACCGATACAGACAAACTTGTGGTTGTCCAAGGTTTGGATCACTTCCTCATTAATGAATCCGAAAATGTACTGCTGATTTGCAAGTTAGATGCAGAGAATAAATTCCGGGATTTTGTAGCCCAGGCGAAGAAAAAAGGAGAGGATTTCATTTGAAATCCTCTTTTTTTATTTTTTGCGTTGCCGTATGGCTTCGTAAATCGCCACTCCAGCAGATACGGAGACATTTAAGCTTTCAATATTTCCTGCAAGTGGGATTTTTACTCGGTCATCGACCATGCCCATGATTTCTTGGGAAATTCCATCTTCTTCCGAACCCATGATTAGTGCTACAGGTGATGCAAAATCGCCTTCGTACATGAGTTTTTCGGTTTTCTCAGTGATTGCAATGAGGGATAATCCCATTTTTTGCAAATCACGACAGGTATAAAACAGGTTTTTCACCCGTGCCACAGGGATGAAATTCAAGGCACCTGCGGAGGTTTTTACGGCATCAGAATTGATCTGAGCACTTCCTTTTTCAGGGATTACTATGGCATCTACTCCTGCACATTCTGCTGTTCGGGCGATGGCACCAAAATTCCGCACATCGGTCAAGTGATCCAAAACCAAAATCAGGGGAGCCTTACCTACGGCATAGCATTGATCAATCACGTTGTCCAGTGAGGCATAGGCGATGGTGGACATCTGCGCAATTACCCCTTGGTGATTTTTGCGCGTAATTCGGTTCAGTTTCGCATCCGGTACCCGTACCACAGGGATATGTTCTGCCTTGCAAAGCTGAAGCAGTTCCTTGATTAGGTCGTTGTTGAGTTCTTTTTGAACGAGTATTTTGTCGATTTCTTTGCCGGCATGGATGGATTCCATCACTGCTCGGGTTCCAAAAATAAAATCTTTGTCGAGGGCTCCTTTATCGATTAGAAAGCCATCCTTCCGCTTCTCCATTGTGAAATGTTTTTAAACCAAATCGGCTGGTAGGCCCGTGATCGGTTTAGGGTATAGAAATGTGGGCTAAGAATAGTTTTAACCCGCGTAAAGGTAAACCTAATTTTGGAAGTGTCGTCTATGCCTGCATAAGACCAAACCTCTCGATCTTCAAAAAAATTCACTTCCTGAGGAGGTCCCATGACAATGTAGACCATGCCACGGTCTGTTTTCCATCCCTCTTTAAAGTCGGTAAACAGGATATTGGCAAACTCTACCATCTTGAAGTAATTACGAATCAAGTCCTTCGCCGCTTCTTCATTTCGAGTCAAGTTGTACCAATAGGCATCCAAGGCCTTCTTTTTGTCCTGAGCAAGCAGGAGTGTCTCATGCTCTTTCTTGGTAGAAATGTAGGTCACCATGTCCACCATTTCCTTCCAATCCTTCACTTTGGGGAAGGCATCGTGAACTGTCCTAAGGAGAATCCCTGTTTGTGCAGTACTGTCGGATTGAAAAAAATAATAACCCTCATCGTTGAGGGCTTTGGGAATGTTAGCCAAGAAATCTCCCCGGTTTTCTATAGCCACTTCTTTGGGCACTTCTGCCAAGCGAGTTTCCATGGGAGGGAAAGGAACGGCAAAAGGGCTTGGATTAAAGAAGGAGAATAGGGAAGGACCTTTGGTAGTTTTGAATAACAAGGATTGACCTTGTGTCAGGTAGTTTTGATCAAAAGGAACCTCATTTGCGAAATAATACCCAAAATTGGGCTGATCAAAAACGAATGCACTTTTCAAATCTACATGACTGGTATAGGCATCCTGCTGTCGGCTATCCACCGCTTCAAAAAAAGCGATTGCTGTTTCTTGATTTTGGGGAATCTGTATCGTTTTTTCAAAAAGCCAATGACGTTCTGTAGAGGTAATCAAATCAATTGCACTCAGTTTGATTTTTTGCGTTGATTGAATTTCTTGATTGTAAGAATTTAAAATCAGGTAACTGAATTGATAGGTCTCCAAACTGGCATTTTCTTCGATTTTTTCGACTACAAACTGGAGTTTGTAGCTGCTGTCTGAAAGCTTAATCGGAATGATTTTTACCCCCAATCGAGCGTATAAGGAATAGCGAAGCGCCTGATCTGTGGTGCTCAGGGTAGTTTGAGCAGTAGAGGTGAAGGTAAAGGCTGTAAAAAAGAAGAATAATGGCAGCAGCTTGAAGTACTTTTGATTCATTTGGATTAGTTCTCAGGTTTTAAAAATAAGCCTTACTTTTGCCAAAATACTAAAATTTCTAATGGCTACCTATACAACGGAAATTGCTTCAGATAAGTTGATTAGTGACAATCCCATTCATCAACGATTATTGAAAGCCTATATTGCTGCCAAGCCCTGGATCTCTGGAAATTTACTAGAGATCGGCTGTGGGGAAGGAAGAGGAGTAGAGGAATTATTGCCTCATGCAGAACAGTACCTGGGCTTGGATAAAATTGGTGAAGTGATTCAAACCCTGCAAAACAAATACCCAGGTGTTGAATTCAAACAAGCAGTGATTCCGCCCTTTGAAGGAATTGCTGACGATACCTACGATACCATTGTGAGTTTTCAAGTGATCGAACACATCGCTAACGATCGACTTTTTCTCCAAGAAATCTACCGAATGCTGAAGCCGGGTGGAAAAGCCATTATTTCTACCCCAAACAATACCCATACGCTTTCTCGAAATCCTTGGCATGAGCGTGAATATGTGCCTCAGCAACTCATAGACTTGGCTAAGCCGATATTTGATCGCATTGAAGCCAAAGGAATCGGAGGGAATGACAAAGTATGGACCTATCACGAAGCCAACCGCAAGTCTGTACAAAAAATCATGCGATTTGATGTGCTTGATCTTCAGCATAAACTTCCTAATTCCGTCTTGAGATGGCCTTACGAATTTCTGAACCGCATCAATCGGAATCGCTTGCATCGTACCCAGGGCACATCTGTTGTGGAAATTTCACATGAGGACTACTTGGTGGTCGATGATCCAAAGGATGGGTTAGATCTTTTTTATATCCTTTGGAAGAAGTAAAAACGGAATAGAGTTAAATCAAAAAAGGCCAGCAGAACTAATTCTGCTGGCCTTTTTTTAGATTCTTCCAAGGATTACCTTCTTCTAATGTTACTGGGCTCCTCACTTTCTTTACCGATGAGGCTTTCCAATCGTTTCTTCAAATCCTGGGATTTTTCCTGGTAGCCACGTTCTTCCAATAACGGAATAAAATACTTGATCATTTCGATGGAAACAAGCAACTCTCGGTCGTAGCCCAGCTCATTTTTGGTGTAGTAGGTGATCATCTCCATGGAGCGCTTCGAAATTTTATCTACGATCTCCAAGGCTTTTTCATCTTCTCCAACCTCAAAAAACAGGGGGACAGATTGGCCACTGCTCAGATCGTAAGGTACGGCCTTGTCAGGAATCGTCGCTAATCCAAAGTTGAGGAGCTTGGCTGCATCTTCTATTCTGTTTTCGTCCAAAAGTGCCAAGGCAATGGAATTGAGGGCACTTCTATGGTTTGAAGTAAATCTTCTGTACTCTTCATCTAAGTATACATCGGGGTCATTCATGCCTCTAAAGGCAAAGTTTTCCATGTAATTCTTAAGTGCCAAATCGGTGTTTACCAATTCCTCACGAAGGGTTTCGGGCTTACTAATAGGAAGCAATCGATAGGTCAGACCTTCCATGACTACGTGCTCACTGATATTGAGCCCTATGGTTGATAAGGAAGTGTTGTTGAAGTAGATGGGTCTTTCCCAATTGTTGCTCACAATCAAATCCAAAAGCATCAAGGTTCCTTTGGTTACATAATTTCCACTGACTTGAAGGTTCATCTGCGAAACAAATAGATCCTTGAATTGTGCAGGAACGATTTCGTCATTTGCCAAGAAACTGCTGTCCACCTCCAAGATCAAATTTCGGGAAGGCACCATGTTGATCACGGTTTTCCCTGAAGTCTTCATCTGGAGCAATTCCGAGCCGCTATTGATCAGATTGAGGTATTCCTTTGCAGAAATGGCATTCAGTCCCTCTTTTTCCATGACATAAAGCACGTCATTGGTGCCTTTTTGATAGCGCTGTGGTGCCAGTGAGAATGGAAGTTCCTCGGATTCATTGATCGGTCGGGTCATTTGCTCCACATACCAGTCTGTATCAAAGTAACTCAATACGACTACGCGAACATCAGTACGGAAATTTTCCACCTCCTGTACATACCAGAGCGGGAAGGTGTCATTATCTCCACCCGTGAATAGGATTGCATTTGGTGCACAAGATGCCAAGAAATTCCGAGCTGCATCTACAGAGAAGTATCTGCCCTTTCGGTTGTGATCGTCCCAGTTTTCGGAAGCCATCAAACCAGCAATTGGCAAGGTTAGCAGGGTGGCAGCCAATCCGGCTGTACCTAGATTTTTGGTAAACTTGTTGAGTCCATGTGCTAGAGCTAATGCTCCTAAGCCAATCCAAATCGCAAAGGCATAGAAGCTACCCACGTAGATGTAATCTCGTTCTCTAGGTTCGATGGGAGGGGAGTTGAGGTAGAGTACCAGCACCACACCCATCATCAAAAAGAGCATCAGATTTACATAAAAGTACTTCTGATCTTTCTTCGCTTGGAAGAAAAAGCCTACCAATCCCAAGATCAAAGGAAGCATCAAGTAGTTGTTATGTGCTTTATTTTCCTTGATGTATTCCGGATAGGTATCGGAAATCGCATCTCCTAGTCCTAGCCAATTAGCATCCGAAAAGTCACTCTCACGTCCAGAGAAGTTCCACAAGAAATAGCGCCAGTACATGTGACCGAGCTGGTGGCTAAACATGAAATACAGGTTGTCTCCAAAGGTAGGTTCTTGCCCTTCTTTCAATCCCAATTTGGCACGGTAAATTCGTTTGTGACTTTCTTGGGTGGAATAGATCCGTGGAAGAATGGTTGTTTTTTCAGGGTCGTAGGTATTCTTTAAATCATAGTCTACAATCTCATAAGAATTTTTGCCCTTCATGTAGATGGGGTCACCCTCTTCTTGGTCAGTCAAAGTGGCGGTGAAATATTGGCCGTGCAGTAGGGGTCTGTAGCCGTACTGCTCGCGCTTCAAATAAGAGACGTAGCTAATAATGTCCTTTGGTGCATTTTCATTGATCACCGGGTCCTGATTGGCCCGCACCACAATCAATGCATAGCTACCATATCCGATTAGAATAAAGGTAAGCGAAAGCAAAATGGTGTTGAAGACTGCCATTTCTCGCTGGATGGAAATACGGAATGCGACCACGAGCGCACCTATAAATAGCAATCCAAAAAATACGATCCCAGATCCAAAAGGTAATCCTAAAGAGTTGACCATCCAGATTTCCATGGAACCAGCAAGGCTTGGAAGTCCAGGGATGATGAAATTGTTGATGATGATCAAGGCGACACCACCCAAAAACATGGCGAAAATTGCGCCTTTAAGATTGGGCTTGGGGTACTTTTTAAAGTAATAAATCAAGGCTAAAGCCGGTAGTGTTACCAAGTTGAGCAAGTGAACTCCGATAGAAAGACCTACCAAGTAGGCAATAAATACCAGCCATCTGTTTTCTTCTTTGGGGTCTTTGATCACGTCCCACTTTAAAAACGCCCAAATCACAATGGCAGTAAAGAAGGAAGACATGGCATACACTTCTGCTTCAACTGCAGAAAACCAGAAACTATCCGAAAAGGTATACACCAAGGAGCCTACCAATCCTGCTCCCATTAAAGCGATGGTCTGTCCCTTAGTTTCTTCACCTTCTACTACAGCAAAGAGGCGCTTGCCCATCAAAGTTATCGACCAGAAAAGGAAGAGGATCGTAAATCCTGAGAATAGCGCACTCCCGATATTCATCCAATAGGCCACCTGCAAGGGGTCTCCCATCGCTAAGAATCCAAACATGCGGTATACCAACAACATGAAAGGAGCACCTGGAGGGTGGGGAACCTGCAATTTGTAAGAAACGGCAACAAACTCTCCTGGATCCCAAAAACTAGCCGTTTGCTCAACGGTAAGGACGTAAACGAGGGTAGAAATGGCGAATACTAGCCAGCCACTAAGGTTATTGATTTGCTTGTAAGTGAGCATTAATTCGGTCAATTAGAGCTACGAAACTATGAAATTTTAGACCAACTCGGGAATTTTTGAAATTTTTAACCATTCAAAATCATTCCAGACTAGTCTTGTGACAAAGATTACTGTAAGCAAGGTAGGAACTAAGGTACCTTTGTATGGTAAATTAAAAACTACTCCAGCATGCTTCCAAAGTCCAAAACATTTCAAGAACTTATCGATGGAGATACCCCGGTATTGGTTGATTTCTTTGCCGAATGGTGTGGGCCTTGCAAAATGATGCAACCCATTTTGGAGGATACCTCCAAGCAGCTTGGCGGAAAGGTGAAAATTCTAAAGGTAGATGTGGACCGCAATCCGCTAGCAGCAAGCAGATTCCAAGTAAGAGGGGTGCCTACGCTAATCCTTTTTTCAAGAGGAGAGGTAGTTTGGCGGCAGTCAGGGGTAGTTCCTGCCCACCAACTTGTTCAAATAATTGAAAATACTGTTCTCACGAACGTTTAATTCCATGTGACAAAAGTCATTCAGCATGGCCTTCTTTCCTTCTATTTTTACCGAAACATTTTGAAATTCCAGAACTAAAAAGACATGAAAATCGAACAAATCTACACCGGATGTTTAGCACAAGGTGCCTACTACATCGAATCAGATGGAGAGGCAGCAATCATTGATCCACTTCGTGAGGTGCAGCCTTACATCGAAAAAGCGGCTCGTAGAAATGCGAAGATTAAGTATGTGTTTGAGACGCACTTTCATGCGGATTTCGTGTCAGGCCACAAGGATTTGGCAGCAAAGACTGGCGCAAAAATCGTCTATGGCCCAACGGGAATGAAGATGGGATTTGAGGCCATTATTGCAGAAGATAACCAGGTTTTTACGCTTGGTAAAACTAAAATCAAAGTTCTTCACACACCTGGTCATACGATGGAGTCCGTTTGTTACTTATTGACCAACGAAGAAGGAAAAGAAGAGGCGATTTTTACGGGGGATACCCTCTTTATCGGCGATGTAGGTCGTCCAGATTTGGCTCAAAAAGTAGTCAAAGGACTTACACAAGAAATTCTTGCTGGAAATCTTTACGATTCCTTGAGAAACAAACTAATGCCTCTTGCAGATGAGTTGATTGTGTATCCAGCACATGGAGCAGGTTCTGCATGTGGCAAAAACATGAGTAAGGAAACCTCCGATACCTTGGGCAACCAAAAGAAGGTCAATTATGCGCTTCAGGACATGACCAAGGAAGCCTTTATCAAAGAAGTATTGCATGGCCTTACCCCTCCACCAGCCTACTTCCCACAAAACGTGATGATGAACATTCAGGGTTACGATAGCATTGACGAAGTGTTGGAAAGGGGAGTTAGACCTTTGAGTCCAGCAGAATTTGAAGCTGCAGCGAATGAAACGTCTGCTTTGATTTTGGATACTCGCAATGCGCAAGAATTTGCGAAAGGGTTTATCCCGAACTCCATTAATATTGGCATCGATGGCAGTTTTGCCGTATGGGTAGGAGCGATGATTCCAGATTTGAAGCAGGAGATTTTGGTAGTTTCAGAAGAAGGTAGGGAAGAAGAAGTGATCACTCGATTGGCTCGCGTGGGATACGATTATTCCATCGGTTACTTAGCGGGAGGGTTCAAATCTTGGAAAAATGACGGTAGAGAAGTAGATTCAATCACCTCTATCACCGTAGATGAATTGGCGAAAATCAAGGAAGGAGATTCGGGAATTCCCGTTTTGGATGTCCGTAAAAATTCAGAATTTCTTTCTGAACATGTACTTGATGCGGAAAATGCACCTTTAGATTACATCAATGAGAGCATGATGAAGGTGGATAAGAACAAAACCTACTACGTACATTGTGCAGGTGGTTATCGATCCATGATCTTCGTTTCCACTTTAAAAGCTAGAGGATATGAAAATCTAATTGATGTAGCTGGAGGATTCAAGGCCATCAAGGATTCTGGTAAACTAGCTGTTTCTGCTTACGTTTGTCCAAGCACCTTACTTTAAGTTCAATCAAATTTACTGTTAGGCATTAAAAAAATTTTAACTAAATAGTAGTAACCTCTTATGAATCAATTTATTGAATGGATTTCCCAACCCTGGCCTTGGTATGTGGCAGGACCAATGATTGGGCTCACCGTTCCTGCGTTACTTATCCTTGGTAACAAGACTTTTGGGATTTCTTCGTCTTTGCGCCACATCTGCGCAGCCTGCGTTCCTGCAGGAATTCCTTTCTTTACTTACAATTGGAAGAAAGAAATCTGGAATCTACTTTTTGTGTTAGGAACAGCCATTGGGGGATTTATCGCGGTGAATTTTCTGGCTAATCCAGACACAATTGTAATTTCAGAAGCCACACAAACAGACTTGAAAGCATTGGGACTCACCAATTTTTCGGATTTGATGCCCGTTGAAATTTTCAATTGGGATACGGTATTTACTGGTAAGGGTATTTTATTCTTTATGATAGGAGGCTTCCTAGTTGGATTTGGGACGCGTTATGCAGGAGGATGTACCTCCGGTCACGCCATCATGGGGATCAGTGCCTTGCAATGGCCTTCTCTGGTAGCTACAATCTTCTTCATGCTTGGTGGGTTTTTCATGACCCACGTTTTGCTTGAGCCTCTTATGAAATTAGTTGGATTTTAATTGCTGGAACTCATGACAACAAATCAAACAAAAATGGATTCAGCCGTAGATCCAAATTGCGTAGCACCTAACTCGAGCCAGACTCAGGATAAAGGATTGGCCTTGCTGAAATATGTACTCATCGGGGTAATTTTCGGGATAGTCTTTGTCAAGGCAGAAATTATTTCCTGGTTCCGTATCCAAGAAATGTTTCGTTTCCAATCCTTTCACATGTATGGTGTAATTGGTTCTGCTATTGTCACTGGTATTATTTCAATTCAGTTGATCAAGCGCTTGAACATCAAATCGATCCATGGTGAAACGATCAACATTCCTACCAAAGTTTTTAAAAAGGGTCAACTTATCGGGGGCTTTATTTTCGGCCTTGGCTGGGCGATTACCGGTGCTTGCCCAGGTCCTTTATTTGCTCAGATTGGAAGTGGATATACCGTAATCTTGGTCACACTTATTTCCGCTTTGGCAGGAACCTGGGTGTATGGAAGATTTGAGAAGTATTTCCCGAATTAAAGGAGCCTGATCTTAGATTTAAAATTTCCAAAATGCCGCCCTCGCAAAAGGGTGGCATTTTTTAATCGAATACTTTTTTTATAATGAATCGTATAAAAACGATGATGGTTAGCAAAATAACCCCCACAATGACAAATTCCATATCTGTAATTTTTGATTCAACACGGCACAAAGGGGAATAGTTTTAGCCATACTGAGATTGTGTCTCTTTTTATTTTGCTTTCTATGTACCTTAGCTCCGTTTTTAAGGCAGGATAGTATACATGAATTACCTTTCCAAACGTAGAATTGCACTCGGGGCAATGTTTTTCTTTATGGGCATTTGCTTTGCCAGCTGGGCTGCACGCATCCCGGACATTCAAAGTAAGTTCCAACTCTCGGAAGGGCAACTTGGCACGCTTTTGCTCTGTTTGCCTATAGGTTCCATGCTTGGTTTACCCATCGCAGGTTGGTCGGTACATCGTTACGGTAGTCGCAGTGTCATCTTGATTTGTAGTTTCGCCTACGCACTCACCCTTCCCTTGATCGGTTTGGCCCCAAGTCTTTGGACAATTGCGCCAGTCTTGATGAGTTTTGGTGTGCTGGGCAACATCATGAATATTTCATTGAATACCCAAGCTCTGGGCTTGGAAAATCAGTTTGGCAAAAGCATTCTCGCCTCCTTCCACGGCATCTGGAGCATGGCCGGCTTTACTGGTGCAGGGGTAGGTGCAGGCATGATTTTCCTTAACTTTTCTCCCGCAGCGCACTACGTTGTGGTGGCTTTGCTATCTGCAGTATTGATTTTGTTGTCACAAAAATTTGTCATCAAGGACAAGCCCGCACCAGGTGAGGAGGGTGGACTCGTGTTGCGAAAGCCAGATGCCCTGCTTCTTCGGATAGGTGTAATTTCATTTTTGGGGATGATGGCAGAAGGCTGCATGTTTGATTGGTCGGGTGTTTATTTTAAAAAAATAGTTGAAGCTGAACCCCAATACGTGTCTTTGGGCTACGTATGCTTTATGGGCGCTATGGCCTCCGGGAGATTCGTGACCGACAAGGCAAGTAATCGTTTTGGCAAGGTTCCCGTACTTCAAGTCAGTGGGCTGCTCATATTCTTTGGTCTACTGCTGGCGGTGCTCTTTCCCAATCTGTTCACGGCGGGTATCGGCTTTTTAATGGTAGGTGCTGGGGTTGCCTCCATCGTTCCCGTTTCCTACGGTATCGCAGGCCGGTCCAAACTATATTCACCTAGTGTAGCACTAGCCCTGGTATCCACGATTTCCTTCTTTGGTTTTTTGGTAGGCCCTCCGCTTATTGGTTTTATTGCCGAACTCTTTGATTTAAAAGTTTCTTTCGCACTCATTGGGATTAACGGATTAGGTATTCTATTGCTCACAAGTTTTAGCAAAAATGTCTTTCAAGCGCAAGAAAACGAAGTAGTAGCATGAGTTTACCAGAGAATTTTCAATTTGAAAAATTTTTCGAGGTAGGAGCCTTTCAGGTACATCCCAACGGGAACTTAAGTTTATGCTCTTTGGCGGATCTGTTGCAAGAGATTGCTTGGAGACATGCAGATTCTCAGGGATTCGGAAGAAACCTGCTTGAGCAACAGTTGATGTGGGCGCTTTCACGATTGGAAATTAAAGTAAGCCAATTTCCTCGCTGGGGAGATTCGCTTCGGATTTTTACAGGTGGGAGAGGACAGGCTGGTGCCTTTGCATTTCGTGAATTTTTGGTT
>JAXISU010000007.1:0-15772 GCA_034680425.1 Cyclobacterium sp. | reverse complement strand
GGCAATCCTAGTTTGGCTACCCAAGTTTCTAATCCTAACTCTGCAATACCTCTACGTACCATTTCGGCTACGAGTACTGCAATGGTGGAAGAGTCTGCTCCACCGGAAAGGGACAAAACAAACCCTTTGGACTTACTTTTTCGGAGGTAATCAAAGAGGGCCAAGCTAGAAGCTTGTACAAACTCCCATTCCTTAGGTTGGATTGGAGCGATGGTTTGCGGTTTATTTTCAAGGGAAAAGGCACATACCTGAACCGATTCGAAGGACAATAGCTGGTTTCTTCCAAGCAGCTCACCATTCTTTGCAAGTAAAATTTCCCCATCAAAAATCATTCTGCCCGCCTCATTGCCAAGTAGATTGACATAAAAGTAGTAGCAATTGAACATCTCAGAGCTCTTGGAAACTAGTGCTTTCCGCTCCAGGGTCTTGTTCATCGCAAAATGAGAGGCGCTGGGATTTAAAATCAAATCCACCTGTCTTTCACAAAGCCGGTATCCAGGCCGAGCGTCTCCTCTCCAAGCATCTTCACAGATTTCAAATCCATAGTGGATGCCTTTCAAGTGAAATGTAAGATCTCCAAAGGGGACTTGTACACCGTTGATTTCAACAGTAGTTTGTTCAAATGCGGGCCATGGGGTAAACCATCTAAATTCATAGTGAACCCCATCGATGGCCATATATTGCTTGGCTACAATGCCTTTTAACGCACCATTTTCAAGGATAGCCATGGTGTTGTAAACCATACCTTCCAATCGGATGGGTAGGCCAACAGCCAGTGTAATGTTTTTAGAGTAGGGTAGAAGCTGCTCAAGTTGCAGCTTGGCTTTTTCGGCAAACCAAGGGCTTAAAAAAAGGTCTTCAGCACCATATCCTGTAAGGGTAAGTTCCGGGAAGCAGAGTAGCTCGACTCCTTGGTTTTTTGCTTCTTGGATGGCTTGGACAATGCGGTCAAAGTTTCCCTGCCAATCCAGTGGGGTTTGGTTGAGGGTAGCTCCAGCAATTTTAAGTGCATCCATGAATCAATCAGTCAAGTGAATGGGTCAACGCGTAATCTGGAGATGCTCACAGGCATTCTTAGAAGCTTCTTGCTCCGCCTTCTTCTTGGTTTCTCCCTTGCCTTGAGCAATGGATTCTCCGTTGACCACAATAGCTACAACAAATTCTTTGTAGCGTTGGTTGTTATTAACTTGGATAACCTGGAATTCAACTTGGTTTCCTTCCCGCTGTGACCATTCAATCAATTTACTTTTGTGATTGGAAACCGTGGTCACCATGCCCTCCAAATCCAAGTGTATCAAGATTCGTTGGAGAATCAATTTTTTGGAAAATGCATAGCCTCTATCTAAGTAGACGGCACCTAAAAATGCTTCTAGAATGTCCCCGTACAAGGATTTGTTCCCTACAAACTGTCGATTATCGACTACCTGCTGCAAGGTTTTCTTTAATCCAATTTTGATGCCTACTTCATTGAGGGTTTCCCGGTTCACCAATTTGGATCGGGTCTCGGTAAGAAAACCCTCGTCTCGGTAGGGGTATTTTTTGAATAAATATTCGGCAATCACGGCGCCCAGGATGGCATCCCCCAAAAATTCCAGACGCTCATTGGACTTGCGAAAGCCCTTATCCGTTTCTTCCCCTAAACCCGCGGGAGTCAGTGCAAGTCGGTACAGGGATAAATTCAAAGGCTTGTTTCCCAGAATCAATTGAATCGAGGTAGCAAGCCTTTTGTCTTTAGCACTAAAAAAGAGGGAATGGATTCCTAATCGCTGAAAGAGCTTCACGCGGATCAGTTGTATTTTTTGAAAATGACTGAGCAGTTGTGCCCGCCAAATCCGAAGGTATTACTTAGCGCGTAATTAATTTCTCGTTCCTGTGCCTTATTAAAGGTGAGGTTGAGTCTAGGATCAAATGCCTCGTCGTCCGTGAAATGGTTGATCGTAGGAGGTACAAGACTGTGCTGCATGGCCATGATACAAGCGATAGCTTCAATAGCTCCTGCTGCCCCCAGAAGGTGGCCTGTCATGGACTTGGTGCTACTGATGTTCATTTTGTAGGCGTGCTCTCCAAAAATCTGTTGGATGGCCTTGGTCTCACTCACATCTCCAAGAGGAGTAGAAGTTCCATGCACATTGATGTAGTCAATTTGCTCTGGCTGAAGACCGGCGTCTTCAAGTGCAATTCGCATGACACTACTTGCTCCCAATCCTTCCGGATGTGGGGCAGTGATGTGATTGGCATCAGCGGTCATCCCGCCTCCTACCAATTCAGCATATATTTTTGCTCCTCTAGCTTTGGCATGCTCTAGTTCTTCTAGAATCAAAGCACCCGCACCCTCACCTAAGACAAAACCATCGCGGTCATTGTCAAATGGTCTGGAAGCCGTTTGAGGAGAATCATTTCGTTGGGAAAGGGCTTTCATGGCGTTGAATCCACCGATACCTGATTCAGTTACGGCAGCTTCAGATCCGCCACTGATGAATACATCTGCTTTGCCTAGTCTGATCAAGTTAAATGCATCAATCAGGGCATTGGTTGCAGAAGCACAAGCGGAAACAGTGACAAAGTTTGGACCTCTAAAACCATACTTGATGGAAATAAAGCCCGCAGCAATGTCGGCAATCATTTTAGGGATAAAGAAGGGGTTGAATCGGGGGGTGCCATCGCCTTGTGAAAAAGCCATGACTTCGTCTTGAAAAGTTTTGATTCCTCCGATACCGGAACCCCAAATTACACCAGCACGGGAAAGGTCTAGTGTTTCTAAATCGAGACCTGAATCACCCATGGCTTCCTCTACGGCGACCATTGCATATTGGGTGAAGGGGTCCATTTTTCGTGCCTCTTTTCGTTCGATAAACTGTTCGATGTCCAAGTTTTTAACTTCGCATGCAAACTGAGTTTTGAAAAGGGAAGCATCAAAATGAGTAATAGGCGCAGCGCCACTCACACCAGAAGCTAATCCTTTCCAGAACTCGTCTTTGGTATTACCAATCGGTGTGAGTGCACCTATGCCCGTTACTACAACTCTTTTTAAATTCATAGAAATGAATTTGAGGGATTTTTATTTTACGTTAGCCTCAAGGTACGCTACGGCTGCGCCTACAGTACCAATTTGTTCAGCTTGATCGTCTGGAATAGAAAGGTTGAATTCCTTTTCAAATTCCATGATTAATTCTACAGTGTCCAAAGAATCAGCGCCAAGATCATTGGTGAAGCTTGCTTCCATAGTTACTTCAGATTCTTCTACGCCAAGTTTGTCAACAATGATGGCCTTTACTTTTTGTGCAATTTCAGACATTTTGTGATCAGTTTAGTTAATAACTCTCCGCAAAGAAATATATTTAATGCCTAATTGACAAAGAAATGGGGGAAGTAAATTTTGCGGATTGTAAATATGCCGCTTCCTTCGTTTTAATTTCTATTTTTGTTTTCCATTCAGAACTTCCGAAATGAAGAAGGCCAAGCTACTCGTTGAACCTACTTTTGACTTTGAGTTACTTGGCATAGTATCTCCAATTCGTGATTACCGGATGGCTTGGTTAGTCAATAAGGAATTAGAGTTGAATTTAGTGAAGGCTGATGATTTGGAATTGGAGTTTCTTAGTGCAGAAAAGTTAGAAATCTCTCAGTATTTTCTTTCTTTACCACACGGATTCATTCAGCTTCTAAAAAATAAAGCGCTGAATTCTTCTCAGCAATTAGCCTATTTGATACCGGAACTGAAAAACCTCGACTATTTCCTATTGGTCCAAGACGAAACAGAACAGTTAGATTTGAGCAACTTTATGGAGAAACTTTCCCAAAATTCTTTAGTTCAAAGCATCGTGAGGATTGATATTTCCAAATTAAAATCAAAAGAAAACCTATTAACTTATTAATACGACATGTCTCATTTACCCTTTAAAAAGACTAAAATTTTAGCCACTATTGGCCCAGCTTCGAATAATTACGAAATGATCAAGAGTTTGGCCTTTGCTGGAGCCAATGTATTTCGACTTAATTTTTCACATGGCTCTCACGAGGTGCACAAGGATGTCTTGGAAACCATTCGTCGGGTCAACCAGGAATTGAACTGCCATTTAGGTATTCTTCAAGACCTTCAAGGACCAAAAATCCGTGTGGGTGAAGTTGAAAATAACGGGGTGGAAATTAAGCCTGGAGATAAAATTACGATTACCAGTGATCCTGTAGTAGGAACGGCCTCTTTGGTGAGTACGGTATATAAAAACCTTCCTCAAGATGTTCAAAAAGGGGAACACATCCTTATTGATGATGGTAATTTGGAGTTAGTGGTCAATGATACCAACGGAAAAGATGTGAATTGCACCGTAATTCATGGGGGTATTTTGAAGTCTAGAAAAGGAATTAACCTTCCAAATACCAAAGTTTCTGCTCCTTCCTTGACCGAAAAGGATTTGGAAGATCTTGAATTTGGCTTGGCCAATGACGTAGATTGGATTGCCTTGTCTTTCGTACGTTCTGCTGAGGACATTGTAGACCTTCGAAACCGCATCAAAGCGGCAGGTAAGTTCTGTAAGATTGTTGCGAAGATTGAGAAGCCTGAGGCTTTGGAAAATATCGATGCCATCATCGAAGCAACTGATGCGATCATGGTAGCACGTGGAGACCTTGGAGTAGAAGTACCCATGGAAATCGTGCCCCTCTGGCAAAAGAAAATGGTGGAGAAGTGCAAGCAGGCATGCAAGCCTGTGATCATTGCTACCCAGATGATGGAAAGCATGATTCAAAATCCACGTCCTACGCGCGCCGAAACCAATGACGTGGCCAATGCGGTATTGGATGGTGCCGATGCAGTAATGCTTTCAGCGGAAACCGCCTCTGGCAAGTATCCAATCCATGCTGTAAAAGCAATGACTAGCATCATTACCTATTTAGAGGAAAATGCGGAAGTGTACCACAACCTTTACAAAATACCTGAAGAAGACCCTACCTTTTTAAGCAATAACCTGATTTTGATGGCTGCAAGGCTTTCTAGAAACGTTAAGGCAAAAGCCATTGTGGGCATAACCTCTTCTGGCTTTACTGGTTTCCGATTAGCATCTCACCGCCCACTTTCCAATATTTTTGTATTTACAAGAAATGAGAAATTATTGACGCAATTGTCTTTGGTATGGGGGATTCGTGCCTATTACTACGAAGGACAAGCCTCTACGGATGGCGTATTTGCAGACATCGAAGCGATCTTGAAGCGCGATGGACATGTGCAAGCTGGAGAGGTGATTGTAAATACGGGCAGCATGCCGCTTAGCCAAAAAGGAAAAACCAATATGCTGAAGGTTCATGTGGTAGGTTAATTCCTAAAACGTTAACTGAAAAAAAAGGAGAAACATTGTTTCTCCTTTTTTTATGGGAAAATTCCAGGATTTGGAATCTCTTATTTTTTAATGACCGAAAAATCAAAGGTTTCCAAAAACTTGGTTGTAAAGTTTCCGGCCCTGAATTCTTCATTTTCTAATAATGCAATGTGGAAAGGAATGGTAGTTTTGATGCCATCGATCACAAACTCTTCCAAAGCCCGCTTCATCCGTACGATCACTTCCTCTCGGGATTGGCCACTTACAATCAATTTGGCAATCATGGAATCGTAATTTGGAGGGATCACGTAGCCTGCATACACGTGTGAATCCACGCGTACTCCACGTCCACCAGGAATATGCAAGTTGAGGATCTTTCCTGGGCTTGGTCTAAACCCATTGGCAGGATCTTCGGCATTGATTCTACATTCCATAGCAAATAGCTTAGGATAATAGTTTCTTCCAGAGATCGTTTCTCCAGCGGCAACCTTGATTTGCTCCTTGATTAAGTCAAAATCAGTTACTTCTTCGGTAATGGGATGCTCTACCTGAATTCGGGTATTCATCTCCATGAAGTAGAAGTTGCGGTTTTTGTCCACCAGAAACTCAATAGTTCCAGCACCTTCGTAGCCAATGGCTTCGGCTCCTTTGATCGCTGCATTACCCATTGCTTCTCGCAACTCTTCCGTAATGAATGGGGAAGGGGTTTCTTCAACCAGCTTTTGGTGTCTGCGTTGGATGGAACAGTCTCGTTCGGATAGGTGACAGGCCTTACCCGTACGGTCGCCTACGATTTGAATTTCGATGTGTCGGGGTTCTTCTACGAACTTCTCAAGGTACAAGCCATCGTTGCCAAAAGCAGCTCCAGATTCCATTTTGGCATCATCCCATGCTTTTTTAAACTCGCTATCTTCCTTTACGATACGCATTCCTCGACCTCCACCACCTGCAGTGGCTTTGAGGATCACAGGATAGCCCATTTCATTGGCGATTACAAGACCCTCTTCAATGGATTCCAATAATCCTTCAGAACCAGGGATGGTAGGCACGCCAGCAGCTTTCATGGTCGCTTTGGCCGTAGCTTTATCGCCCATTTTGGCAATCATATCTGGAGATGCTCCGATAAACTTGATGCCGTATTCCTCACAAACTCTAGAAAACTCTTCGTTTTCAGAGAGAAAGCCGTATCCAGGGTGAATGGCATCTGCATTGGTAATCTCAGCAGCAGAAATAATCCGTGTGATATTGAGGTAGGATTCACGGCTTGGAGCAGGTCCTATACAAACGGCTTCATCTGCAAATCGCACATGAAGACTATCTTTGTCTGCAGTAGAATAAACAGCTACGGTTTTGATACCCATCTCCTTACAGGTACGAATGACCCGTAGTGCGATTTCGCCGCGGTTGGCAATTAAAATTTTCTTAAACACGTTCTTTTTGGTTTAGTGCAAAAATCAACCTGCTGGATCTACGAGGAATAAAGGCTGGTCGTATTCTACTGGAGTAGCATTGGCAACCAAGATTTTTACAATTTTTCCAGAAATTTCGGATTCAACTTCGTTGAACAACTTCATGGCTTCAATGATACAAACGGTCTTTCCAGCACTGATTGAACTGCCTTCAGTAACGAAAGGTCCTGACTCTGGATTAGGTGTTAAATAAAAAGTACCGATTATCGGAGATTTGATTTCTACCAAATTGGAGCTTGGAGCTGGACTTGGTGCAGGTGTTGGAGTCGCCGGAGCCGCTGCTACGGGAGCTGGAGCCGCTGCAACTACCTGAGGAGCAGGTGCTGGAGCTGGCCCATCTGCATATTTCTTCACAGAAAGTTCAAATTCTTCGGTCTTGATTTTTACTTCTGCAAGGCCAGTATTTGAGATATAATCAATTAAATCTTGAATTTCTTTAGGTTTCATAGTGTTCTTTTTTTGTTCCATGAGGTTGGAGCAGTTAAGGGTTGATCGAAAACTAATTAGTTAGGAAATTTAAATAAATCTAGACACTTAAGCTACTTATTTTACTCGTTCTGAGTAGGATCCATCTCGGGTATCTACCTTGATTAGGGTGTCTTGTTCTACAAAAAGAGGAACCATTACAGTCGCTCCTGTCTCCACAGTAGCAGGCTTAAGTGCGTTGGTGGCGGTATCGCCTTTGATTCCTGGTTCGGTATAAGTGATCATCAACTCCACGAATGGAGGAAGTTCTACCGATAGGGGAGTTTCGTTTTCTGCATGAACCAAAATATCTACGAGCTGTCCATCCTTCAAAAGATTGGAACGCTCAATCAAACGTTCTTCCAAGGAAATCTGCTCAAAATTATCAGTATCCATGAAGTTGTAGCCCAAATCATCCTTGTACAGGAATTGATGTGCTCTTTTCTCCACGCGTGCTGTGGTTACTTTTTCACCCGCATTAAAGGTCTTGTCTAGGGTTTTGCCGCTGCGCAAACTTTTAAGTTTGGTGCGGACAAAAGCTGCTCCTTTTCCTGGTTTCACATGTTGAAATTCGACAATCGTGTAGATGTCGTTATTCATTTCGAGACAAAGCCCATTTTTAAAATCTGCAGTACTTGCCATAATTCTGTTCAGTCAATTTAATTATTTTGGATCCAAAGCCCACTTTAGGTAGATAGCACCCCAGGTAAATCCACCACCAAAGGCAGCAAGAATGAGGTTATCTCCCTTTTTCAACTGGCTTTCATACTCCCAAAGACAAAGTGGAATCGTCGCTGCGGTTGTATTTCCGTAGCGTTCTATATTCATCATCACCTTTTCAGGTCCCACGCCCATTCTATTGGCAGTGGCATCGATGATTCGTTTGTTAGCTTGATGCGGCACTAGCCAGGCAATATCATCACCAGTTAGGCCGTTTCTTTCCATTACTTCCGCACTCACATCTGCCATGTTGGTCACTGCAAATTTGAATACAGTAGCTCCTTCTTGGTAGGCGTAATGCTCTCGGTTTGCGATGGTTTCCAAGGTAGCAGGCTTTCGGCTACCTCCAGCCTTCATGTGTAGGAAGTTTTCTCCAGAACCATCTGCTTTTAAAATGGCGTCAATTACACCCATTTTTTCAGTAGTAGGTTCCAAAAGCACAGCTCCAGCACCATCCCCAAAAAGGATGCAAGTGGTTCGATCCTGGTAATCGACAATGGCAGACATTTTATCTGCTCCGACTACCACTACCTTTTTGTGAGTTCCCGCTTGGATAAATTGAGCGCCTAACTGCAGCGCATACAAGAAGCCTGAACAGGCAGCCCCAATGTCAAAGGAAAAGGAATTTTTAGCGCCTACCTTATCTGCAATGATGTTGGCAGTGGCAGGGAAGGGCATGTCCGGAGTAACGGTGGCGCAAATGATAAGTTCTACATCAAGTGGATCGGTTCCTGTTTTTTCCAAGAGGCCTTTCACAGCTCCAATTCCCAACACTGAAGTTCCTTGATTTTCACCTTTTAGGATTCTTCTTTCCTTGATGCCCGTTCTGGACATGATCCATTCGTCATTGGTGTCTACAAGAGATTCCAATTCTTTGTTGGTCAATCGGTATTCAGGAACATATCCGTGAATGCCTGTGACCATTGCTCTTAATTTATCCATCGTGTCGGATTCAGTTCTTTTTGTTGATTTTAAATTCTTTGAAGAAGTCAAAGTCATTTGAAATCAGGGAAGTCAAAAATAGTACAATGCCTTCTGAACGCCAAAGCCTTCTGAATTTGATCCTATAAGCTACTGGTAATCAGTTGACTTGAGTTTTATAAAACTAAAAATTCCACTCTTTTTGGGAGTGGAATTGCTAGTGGTTTTAAGGAAATTAAGCTTTCACTTCTTTTTCGATGATCACTTGTCCTTTGTAGTACAGTTTGCCGTCCAACCAGAACGCTCTGTGTGGCAGGTGCATTTCGCCAGTGGTAGGACATTTTGCTAATCCAGGAGCCTCCAATTTGTAATGGGTTCTTCTTTTATCTCTTCTGGTTTTCGAAATTTTGCGTTTAGGATGTGCCATTTCTATGTGTGATTTATGGTTATTCTTTGTTTTTTAGTTTTCCAAGTTTCTCCCATCGGGGATCAACAGGGGTTGTTGTATTGTCGGATGAATCTTCGTCAGAACTTTCAGCAGCCTCTCCGTCTACATAGACGAAGCCTCCTTCCAATTCATTGTCTTCCTCATCCAATTCATTTTTGTAATCCGGATGTATCTTTTTTAAGGGCAAAGCAAGTAAAATGTATTCGTAAATGAGTTGGGCAACGTTGATTGACGGGGTTTCCCGGGTAATCATCATCACAGACTCATCAATTTCTTTTACTTCTGATCCAAACTTGTAAATCATCTTTTCAGTGAAGTCCAACGGATGGTCAAAAACTTCTAAGCTTCTATCACAAGTGAGCTGCACTATTCCAGAGATGTGGAATGTCAGCTCCATGAGATTGGCGCCCTTATCAATCTTGACCCGTGCGGTCAAGTTTCCTTTTTCCAAGAGTTCATTTCCTTCAACCTGCTGAAAAAAGGCATCTTCAATCGGAAAGACCACTTCATGTTGTCCTTCTTTGAATTTAATGACTTCAATATCAAAGGTTTTCCAAAACTTCACCTTACTTCCTCCTGAATTAAGTCCGCAAATTTAGGTAATTATTTGTCATAGGTGAAACAGAAATTGAAATATAATTTGGCTTCACCCATCTTTTTTCAATTTAATGCTATTCTGATTCTCCTTGATGCCGTTCCACAATATCTGAAGCCAGGAAAAGTGCGGCTCGGAAGGAGGAGCAATCTGCTGTATTTTTTCCTGCAATGGCGTAAGCGGTACCATGATCTGGAGAAGTTCGGATTACCGAAAGTCCTGCGGTAAAGTTGACACCGCTACTGAATGCGATGGATTTAAAGGGGATTAGCCCTTGATCGTGGTATAGTGCAAGCACCCCGTCAAATTTTTGTTGGTGCATCATGCCAAAGAATCCATCCGCAGGGTAGGGACCAAAAACATACTGCTTGGCATCTTTCAATTCTTGGATGGCAGGCTTGAGGATTGTCTCTTCCTCTGAACCCAATAACCCATCTTCTCCAGCATGAGGATTCAAGCCAAGGATTGCAATTTTTGGTTTATTGATTCCAAAATCTTTCTCCAGGCTCTGGATAAAGATTTTAGCTTTTTCAATGACTTTTGCTTTGGTTACTGCGGAAGGAACTTGTGCAAGTGGAATGTGCCCAGTAACCAAGCCTACCCGTAGGTCCTCGCCCACGAGCATCATCAAGCCTGATTTGCTTCCAGTGGCCTCAATGAGGTATTCGGTATGTCCCACAAAGGGTTGAGTTTCGGAATTGATATTACTTTTGGATAGCGGGGCGGTGACCAAGCCTTGAATTTTTCCAGCTTTCAAATCCTCTACCGCAGCGGCAAAAGCGGCCAAGGCCAGTTTGCCAGCTTCCTGAGTTTCTACTCCCGGAATGACTTCAGGACATTCTTCTTGACAGTTGATCACATTCACTTTTCGATGTTGAATTTCATCTAGGGAGCGTACTTGGGTAAAGTAAAAGTCCTCTAGGTTCAACAATTTTTTGTAGTGCGTCAGCGCTTTGCCATGACCATAAATCAAGGGGGTGAAATTGGCAAACACACGGGCATCCGCAAGGGCTTTCAGAATTACTTCTGGTCCAATTCCATTGATGTCTCCAATACTAATTCCAAGGATGGGTCTTTGTTTCTTTGTTTGCATGGCTTACATAGTGCAGTGGTGCGAAATAAAATTCCGTGCCGTCTGGGAATAATCCCTTAATTTTAGGACGGCAATTTACAAAAAAAAACCAGAGGGTTACGATGGAAAAGGTCAAACCTAAAAAGCATCTCGGTCAACATTTTTTGATTGATCTCAGCATCGCGGAGCGAATTGCTGAGGCAGTAAGTGGCCATGCAGGAGTTACCCAGGTGCTGGAAATAGGGCCTGGAATGGGTGTGTTGACGGATTTTTTGATGAAGGGAAACTTAGAGGTTCACCTCATTGAGATTGATCGAGAGAGTATTGCCTATTTGAATCAAAAATATCCTGAATTGCAGGATCGAATTCTGGAGGGAGACTTCTTGAAATTTGATGTAGGAGCGGCTTTTCCTGCTCCTATTGCTATTGCTGGCAATTTTCCCTACAACATTTCTTCTCAGATCTTTTTTAAGGTCCTAGAACATAAAAATCAAGTGACTGAGGTGGTTTGTATGCTTCAGAAGGAAGTGGCAAGACGAATTGCTTCGCCAAAGGGGAGTAAGGAATATGGAATTCTTTCGGTTTTGCTTCAGGCCTGGTACGATATTGAGTACTTGTTTTCGGTTCCTCCTGGAGTATTTAATCCTCCCCCAAAAGTCAATTCTGGTGTGATCCGATTGACAAGAAATAAGGTCCAAAAACTGGATTGCAATGAAAAGCTTTTCCAGCAGGTAGTAAAAGGGGGCTTTGGGAACCGCCGAAAAACTCTTCGTAATTCCCTAAAATCCTTTCAACTTACAGAAGAATTCAAGTCAAATCCGATTTTGGACAAGCGTGCAGAGCAATTGGATGTGGCAGATTTTGTATTTTTGACCCAACAAATCGAAAAAGGTCGTGGAGCCAATTAAAAAATTTGAGCTTTCCAAAGAGTATCTGGAGCGTCTCCAAACGGGGATAGAAGCTTCCGATACCGCCTATATTTTAGATTCCCTCGACGGGGTCAATGTGGCAGATATTGCTGCAATTTTGGATGAGTTGGAGACTTCTGAATCCTTGTATGTCTTACGCTTGGTTGAAAGCCAACTGGCAGCAGATACCTTAATTGAACTTTCGGATACCACCCTTGATAAAATCCTTCAGGAGTTAGAAACGAAAGAAATAGCCTCCTGGATTGAATTGATGGATTCCGATGATGGGGCAGATATTTTAAACTTTTTTTCCGAAAAAGAACGGGAAGAGATTATTGCTGATATTGAGGATCGGCTTAAGTTGGAGCAAATCCTTGAATTGCTTCGCTACGAAGAAGATACTGCAGGGGGCATTATGGCTAAGGAATTTATCCGGGCCAATAAAAACTGGAATATAGTTCAGACGATCAATGAGATCCGAAGACAAGCAGAAAATGTAGAGAAGATTTACTCCATCTATGTAGTCAATAACAAGCAGCAACTTTTAGGGCGTGTATCCCTAAAAAAGATCATCCTTACTGCTGCTGAAACAAAAATCGAAGACATCATCGATGAGAACATCATCTCTGTTCCGGTGTACATGGACCAGGAGGAAGTAGCGACCTTGATGCGAAAGTATGATTTGGAATCTGTGCCGGTGGTCAATGCCAAAAACAAGTTGGTAGGAAGAATTACGGTCGATGATATTTTGGACGTAGTCCAAGAGGAGGCAGATGAAGATATTCAAGCAATGGCCGGGGTGTCTGCGGATATCGAGGAATCGGATTCGGTTTTCACGATTTCCAAAGCACGTCTTCCCTGGTTGCTCATTGGTGTGATTGGGGGATTGCTAGGAGCCAAGTTGATAGGATTTTTTGAAGGGGGGCTTTCGAAGTACCTCGCGCTTGCCTCCTTTATTCCTTTGGTGGCTGCAACAGGCGGGAATGTGGGCATTCAAGCCTCATCCTTGATTGTACAATCTCTAGCCTCCAAATCTGCTTTTGACGACACTCCTTGGCAGCGTTTTTTCAAAGGGTTTTTAGTGGCCTTGGTCAACGGATTTGTTTTGGGTGGCTTTGTATTTTTGGTAGTCATTTACCTCTATGGGTTTGAACCCCTATTTGGCATAACGGTGGGTTTTGCACTTTTCTGCGTGGTGCTACTCTCTTCCTTTATGGGTACGGTTACTCCCTTGGTATTGCATCGTTTTGGCATCAATCCAGCGATTGCTTCTGGACCATTTATCACCACCACCAATGACTTACTTGGGCTAGCCGTATATTTTGGGGTAGCCATGTTATTGCTGAATCTCTAAGGATGAAGGTATTGCTTGTAGATGAGATGCACGAAAGCATCCTAGGATTATTGAAAAAGGCTGGATTTCAGGTGAACTATGCTCCAAAAATCACTAGAGCTGAACTTTTTGAACAAATCGGAGACTACGAAGGCATTCTCATTCGCTCCAAAACCCCTCTTGACCGGGAATTGCTCGAGCGAGCCTCCAAGCTAAAGTTTATCGGGAGAGCTGGGGCTGGTTTAGACCAGTTGGACCTAGACTATTTGGCTGAGCGTAGGGTCAAACTATTTCATGCAGCCAAAGGCAATCGCGATGCAGTTGCAGAGCATGCTGTCGGAGGTCTTTTGGCGCTGTTTAATCACTTGTCCCAGGCTGACCAACAGGTAAGGAAAGGAATCTGGGATCGAGAAGGAAATCGGGGTGTGGAGCTGATGGGCAAAACGGTAGGAATCTTCGGGTATGGAAATATGGGGACCGCATTTGCCAAGCGACTGAAAGGTTTTGGGGTGAAGGTTCTCGCCTACGATAAGTACAAAAAAGATTTTGGTAAAGGCGAAGTGAAGGAAGTGAGTTGGAAGGTACTCAAGCGAGAGGCAGATGTCTTGAGCATTCATGTTCCCTTAACTCCTGAAACGCGAGATTTTTTCAATTTGGAAGAGTTGAAAGGATTCTCCAAACCTTTTTGGCTGATCAATACGGCCAGAGGAGAAGTAATCCGAATGGAAACGCTCAACCAAGCACTCGACCAAGGAATCCTGAAGGGTGTGGTTTTGGATGTCTTGGAGAATGAAAAGTTTGCGCAATTTACTGCTGAGCAAAAGCATCAATTTGAACTGCTTGCGGAGCGAGAGAATGTCCTTTTCACCCCACATGTGGCGGGTTGGACGGTAGAATCTTATCAAAAAATAAACGAAATACTTGTCAAACAAATCCTACGAGAGTTCGGAAAGAAACTGAAGTAATCATGGAATAAGGAAGAAAGGAAGGCACTTGCTTTGTGAAAATGCTTTTCTATCTTTGTAAGGTATTTAAAGGCAACAAGAAGTAACGGTCCCCGAAAAGCGA
This sequence comes from Cyclobacterium sp., assembly GCA_034680425.1. Lineage (GTDB taxonomy): Bacteria > Bacteroidota > Bacteroidia > Cytophagales > Cyclobacteriaceae > Algoriphagus. The sequence continues at coordinate 1,461 of JAXISU010000007.1, read as the reverse complement.
CCGTTACTTTGTTTTTTGAGCCTTTTGAAAATTAATCAGCTATGTCAAAAGTACAGTATTACACCGAAGAAGGATTAAAGAAATTGAAGGACGAGCTTCATGAATTGAAGACGAAGGGAAGAATAGATACTGCTCACCAAATCGCGGAAGCGCGGGATAAGGGGGATTTGAGTGAAAATGCCGAATACGATGCGGCAAAGGATGCCCAAGGGTTGTTGGAGCTGAAAATCGCGAAGTTGGAAGAGGTAGTGGGCAATGCGCGCGTGTTGGACAACAGCAAAATGGATACCTCCAAAGTGGGTATTTTGAGTACCGTGAAAATCAAGAATGTAAAGAATGGCATGACCGTGACCTATACCTTGGTGTCTGAGGAAGAGGCTGATTTGAAAGCGGGAAAAATTTCCCTTGCTTCTCCATTTGGAAAAGGTTTGGTTGGAAAAGTCATTGGTGACATTGCAGAAGTAAATGCGCCAGCAGGCAAACTTCAATTTGAAATTTTAGACATTACCTATTAATTCCTGGTTCATCCAGGAATAACCTGAATAATTCGCATCCATGGCTAGTTTATTCTCCAGAATTATCGCTCGCGAACTTCCTGCTCAGATCATTGCGGAAGACGAGCAGTACATTGCTTTTTTGGATATCATGCCCTTGGTCAAAGGGCATGTGCTTGTAGTTCCTAAGCGGGAGGTGTCTTATATTTTTGATTTAGAGCCGGGAGAACTTACGGGGCTTCACCTTTTTGCGCAGCAAGTGGCAAAGGCCATGGACAAGACGCTGACCTGCACCCGCATTGGGATGGCAGTGATTGGCTTGGAAGTGCCACATGTACACATTCATTTGGTTCCCTTGCGTACAGTGGATGACATCAATTTTACCCGTCCCAAGTTGAAATTGACTGAGCAGGAGCTTGCGGATACCGCTGACTTAATCCGTAAAGGATTCTAAACCCGGCCAATTTGGCCTAGTTCAAAGGCTTAATCCAGATATTTCGGTAGAGGACGTCGTGACCTTCTGCTTGTAGTTTGAGACCTCCTGGACGATCGGTAATCCCTTTTCCACCTTCATTTCCTCCATCAATACCGGAGTTGGGACCACCCCATACTTGCTGTATAGATACTTGGTCGTGAATTTTGACTCCATTGAAGTGGATCGTCACCTTCGCTTTTTCGACTAATTTACCTTCGGCAAATTTTGCAGCTTGGAATTTGATGTCGTAAGCATTCCATTTACCCAGTCCATTGTAAACTTGAGCCGTAGGCAAGGTTTCATTAATTACTGCGGCCATCCCGTGCAAGCCGTAATCTCCATCCAAAACTTGAATCTCATAGCGATTCTGTAGGTATACGCCACTGTTTCCGCCCTCCTTGAGGATCAAAAACTCCACATGTGCTTCGAAATCTCTGAATTCGTCTTTGGTGACAATGTCCGCAGCGCCGTATTTACCACCTGCTCCTGCGG
>JAXISU010000006.1:0-16409 GCA_034680425.1 Cyclobacterium sp. | reverse complement strand
CGTATTGAAAAACCGCTTGTATCCAGGCTCTCGATGCAAATAATACCTACTGTAAAAAGTAATCAAGAAGGTAAGTAAGGCGCCTACAATGAGGTAAACTGCACTGACACGATCGAAGAAAAAGTCTATCAAAAACTCAAAATGATCGTTTTTGAAAAGCATGATTTCCTTGAGATTAAGGTCCTTTCCTCCCTGAAAAACCCAAAATATCAGAAAAATCAATGTTGCCAACAAGTTGATTCCTGCGGTATAAAATGCAACCCGTGAAAGCCAAGTTTCCTTACGTTCTGGGACAGCCAAACTAATTAAAAAGCCAAGGAGAGGTATCCCAATCATCAGCTGAATCCAATTTGAAAGTTCCATTAGAGTGAATCGATTAAGTAGACAGGAAGATTTTGTTGGGTGCTCATCAGCTTGTCTTGCAAGTGGTCCAAATGTTCTATCTCGGTCAAAGGAGTATAGGAAACAAATCTTCTATCCACCCAGCGGAGAAAGTCCCCTGAATTGGGATCAAGGACTACCAGATGTACCCAATTGTTGTTGACCCATTCCAACAAGGCCGGAGAGGAAGTAATCACCTTATTCACCAATTCAGGGACCTGTTCGACAAGCATCAGCAATCGAATCGGATCGTGAATCTCAACCATTTGGTACGGGAGACCTGTTCGAAGATCCCCATCTGCCCCGTTCGCGACACCTATTAGCCCCATTACATTGTGGGGTAATTTTGTCCCTGCACCCAACTTGTCTGGATCCATTCGCGAGAAATAATATTCCAAATTGATACCACCACAAACAGGAATCGCAGCAGATAGGATTTTGGTCAAAGCATTTCCAGATGGATCTTTTCTATAGTCATAGGAGTTGAGAAAAGCCCTTCGGTCAAAAAACAATCCTTTCAAGGTTGATTTTCGAGAGACAATGCAAAGTGCATTGGTGGCGTGGTTGTATTCTGGACGAGGTTCAAAAAGCGAAAACGCTCTTTTTTTAACCGCATCATGGAGTCCCCCAATGGATTTGTTTTTATCCAAGGTATCGAAGCGACGAGATCGTTCAAGCGAATTGATATCCAGCACACGAACAAACTTTTCTTGATTCTCTAAATGCAAGTGTTGATTTGATTCATGCAAGATGTCTTCGTCAAAAAACACCATTTCATCTTTTGTGGTATCGTGCAATCCTCCCAAAAACTGAGTTTCTTCGGGGATATCAATACCCCTACCTTTGAGCTGAATCCGAACTTCTGGGTGATTGGCCATGAAAGCTGCCACTCGAGCATTTACAGAGCCTGGGCGACCGCAGCAAGCACCACAATCGTAGCCGGCATAATGGGTATTGTTGATACTGGATGCTCCATGCCCGATCAAATAAACCAGAGGAGAAAACCCTTCCAGCAAGCCAATGCTTCGCAGTAAACCTTCGATTCGATCGACCATTTCCTCTATTTTGAAACCTACTTGAAGCCCATTTTCTTCTTCGCCTTGATAGACGATCGAAAGACTTCCTTTGGGATCCATGTGGTGGAAACTAGATACTTCAAGGGCTGAGGAACTAGGTCTTAATATGTTGCCGACCAACTTAAGTGCAGACCAAAATCCTAATGTCTGAGCACTCAACCATCCCCTCACTAGGGAATGGTTATTTTGATGAAAGTGAACATCCGAAGCTAGTTTCTTGTGCTTAGCCGTCTCCTTAATCAAAAATTTGGGAGTAACAGGTGCAGGACAAGACTTGGTATAGAATTTTCCAAATTCAGGTTGGAAGTAAAATTCCACGCTGAAAAACCCAGGCGTCCCAAAAGTAGCACATTCAGGATCAATGAATTCTAAATGTCTTCGTGTACTACATTCCCTGTCATCAATGCAAAATAGTGCCTGGAAACTGGGAATGGTAGGCTTTGAAATTGCTGGCACTACTGCCCGAATGCCTGCTAGGACTTCGTCGTAGTAACTCCATTCGTAGGCCTCTTGCCAGCACTGTCGAACCAAATCATACTCCTCCGTCAATCCTACTTCAAATAAGTGGTGGGTATCGTAGGAAAACTGTTGACCTAAGGGGGTCCAGCCTACACCAAATTTCTTGTCTAAAGCATCAATTTCTAGCAAGCATTCCACTAGAATCAAATCATATAAGGAAATTCGCTTGCTATCCAGCAAGGATTCGGGTTGATCTTCAAGTACTGAGACCATTCCAGACCAACCAGGATGCGCAAATTGCTGATCAAACAAGTACCAACCATATCCTTTGGGATCTCCTACCAAAATCTCTAAGAGATCCTCCAAGGTCAAATTCGGATTTTGGAGAAGTTTCACCACTCGTTTAGACTTGAAAATCGAAGAGTAGCTCCCTGCTTGGAGTTGTCGAATAGCATCCAAAAACCCTTTGGCATCTAAAGGAAATGTCCAAATTGAAATCCCCTGATCCAAATAGGCTGAAATTAGGCGAAATAGGAAGGGATGGATCGTTTTGTCTAGGTTGAAATGATAGTCACTTCTCCAATGAGCTCTAAACTGACCGATTTTTGGAGAAGCAAAGCTACCCAGTGATTCATCCAACAATTTGACTAGCCAAGCATTGGCTTGGTCACCAAATTGGTCTTCTAGTGTTTTCTTCAGGACAAGCCCTTTAATCTTTCCCTCGCGGTATAGACTTCTATACTCGGACAAGGAAAGATAGCCTTTGTAGCCAAATTGGTCTCCGGCTTGCTTTAATCCTTGAAAAAAAGGAAGGTGTTGAAAAGCATGTAAGGTATTGTGATGGACAAAGTCCTTGAGTAGAGCCTGGGCAGGTAGAAAATGCTTCAATTCATGAAGAATTTGCTCCATACCCCCGACTTCACGAGTGGAATGAGGATGCATAGTAGAATAATACTGTGTGAAAAATTCCGTTGGTCCAACGGAGATCTAAACCTGGATAATTAATCCAGAAGATGCCTGAAATGGCAAAAAATTAACCTAGATGGAATTTCCAGGAATGAAAAAAATCGTAAAGCGGCAAGCGACTTCCGCGGATGGCTTTGTTACGGAATAGGGAACCACCCTTATTTTTTACGATCGCAATGGCGTTTTTTGAAATTGCTTGGATAGAGATCTCCGAATCAGAATCCTCAGATTCAACCTCTGTACGCTCTTCAATCTCAATATTGGGAGTTAAACTACCTGGACCTTCGAAGGAAAAGAAGGAAGGTTGAAACTGGTTTTCGGGGGTTTGAATCGCATGGTTTTCAAAAAAATCGAGCTGAACCGAATCTGAAATCTCCTCAACCTGTCCTTGGCAAAGCAAGGATAAGCGTAGTAAAAGAGAAAATAAACTAGACAGGGTTAGCATACAGTTGCGAAAAACCTTTTAAATGTAAATGTAAATTTCAAATTCCCTATCCATTATTTGATTTTTTTATAAAATCGGTAAAATTGAACACCTGGCGGTCCTCTGTGGGTTCGATCCACCGCGGCGGATGAACAAATCCGAAACAATCTCCTGTTTTGACCTATTTTTTTGCCAATTTCCCCCCTTCAATTCTTCACCCATGAAACAACTCGGTATCCTCATCTTTGAAGACGTGGAAGTCCTTGATTTTGCAGGACCCTTCGAAGTATTTTCAGTTGCCAACCAACTCGCAGATTACCAGATCCTAGAGGTGCATACCGTTGCCTTTAACAAAGAGGTAATCCGTGCCAAAAACGGTCTCCAAGTACTTCCTGATAAAAGTTGGGATCAACTCGATCGTATCGATTACCTTGTACTTCCGGGTGGTGATGGCAGCAAAAAAGTGATTCAAAACCAGCCCCTAATGGCCTCCCTCCAAAATCTTGTCTCCCAAACGGAATGGACCATGAGTGTCTGTTCGGGCTCTCGGATTTTGGGGAAGTTGAGTTTATTGGACCAAAAGCCTTATTGTACTCACCGTGAGGTCTTTGAAAGCATGGCTTCCCTAGTTCCTAGTGGGATCCCTAAACCTGAGCACCGCTTCATTCAAAGCGATACCCGGATCTGGACTGCCGCTGGAATTTCTGCAGGGATTGACTTGGCCCTACACTTGGTCGAACTTACTTTTGGAAAAGAGCTGGCACTCGCTACAGCCACCTACATGGAATACACCTCCAATCCGAATACTCATGATCGCTAAGACCCCTGCTCCACCTTACTATGCGGTGATTTTTACCAACCTTCGAACCGATACCGATGCAGGGTACGAAGAAATGGTTCAAGAGATGGTTTTCCTAGCAGCCGAACAACCCGGTTACTTAGGCCATGAAAGTGCACGAAGCGGCCTAGGCATCACCATTTCGTATTGGGAAAGTTTGGAAGCGATCAAAGACTGGAAAGCAAACTCAGACCATCTGCTCGCACAGAAATACGGGCGTGAAAAATGGTATTCCGCGTTTAAAACGCGAATCGCCCTCGTCGAACGAGATTATGGAATGAATGCCGAATGAGAAAATTATCCCCCTAGTTCCAATTCTCGCTTTAAGTGCTTGACGCGCTCTCGAATATCCAAAGAAGCAGGATCTAGATGGAGTGAAGTTGCCTTTAAAAAATCAACCACCGCCCCTTCATGGTTCATGGATTTTCCCTCCGCTAAAGATACATACCGCATGGTAGACCAAAGCACCGTCTTCAATTGCGTCTTGGAATCATCGGTGAGGTAATACTCCACTAGAATGGTGTTGTCATTGTACCACAAAATACGGCTGTAAATACGTACCCACTCCCCGACCATGGCTGGCTTGATGTAACTGATGTTGTGATTATACACCACCCAAGCAGCCTTGTATACCCGGATCAAGTCGATGATTTCCAATCCATACAACTTCGGTACTTGATCCTCTCTAGCATTGAAAAAATAGTCGAAGTACTTCGCATTATTCAGGTGACGAAGTGGGTCGCAGTCTTGAAAGCGGATGACCACCCTGCTTTCGGTTTCCTTAGGATACTGCTTTTGGGGATCGTAGTTAAACATACCTAGTCAAGTTTTTGCTATCCAAACAGGTAATCCCTGCTGCTTTCATTTCTGCTACGGCACGCTTCCCATCCTCAGGCTGAAGATTGACTGCACGAGTTGCGTCTGTGAGTACAATGGTTTCAAATCCCAGGCTTCTTGCATCTATAGCGGTGTATTTTACACAATAATCCAAGGCCAAGCCTACAATGCATACCCGACGAACCCCTTGAAGCAATAAATGAGTTCGTAGTCCAGTATCTCCTCTTCGAGCATTGTCAAAAAAACCAGAATAGGAATCCACCTTTGGATTCTGCCCTTTTTTAAAAACAGCCTTCCAACGACTTCGGTCTAAGGTATCTGGAAAATCTGCACCCTCCGTTCCCTCCACGCAATGTACAGGCCAAAGGATTTGGGACAATCCATCCAAATCGATTTGCTGCCCTGGCTGGGTACCGGGATGGTTTGCGGCGAAGCTACCATGTTTGGCTGGATGCCAATCCTGGGTGGCCACAATGTGGTCAAACTGGGGTTGTAACGATGCGATGATTGGCAATATCTCATCCCCTTGGGGAACTGCTAGTGCTCCACCAGGTAAAAAATCGTGCTGAATATCGACCAGAATTAATGCGGTACTCGAATTAATTGTCCTCATGATGACTAGTTTTTGCTGCAATGACCAATTCCATTCGGAGCTGATGAAGCTGCTCCTCCAAACCCACTGGGTATACGTGAGGATTGGTCAATCGCTTGTGTGTTTTATCAAAAGCTTCCAATTGTACTCCCGCTCTTTCTCGGATTTGCTGAAGACTAGGTAGTGCATAGACCAATTCGCCCTTTCTAAAAATCGGCTTCAACAGCTCTTCTTCCTCGTAAAAAGCAGGCATCAACCGCTTGCGCTGCGTTGCATCGTTAGGATCTATGATCATGATTCCCTTGGGATCTACGGTCTGACCCTCCAAGTAAATCATATCTGCCACTGCCTTACCCTTACTGAAATAACGCCTTACCTTATGAATGCCTGGGATGTTGATTTTTAAAGATTGTTGTGAAACTTTCACCTTAGGCTCCCAGGCTCCGTTTTCATTTTTAACAGCAGAAAGTTTGTAAACTGCACCCAAGGCAGGTTGGTCAAAAGCAGTCACCAATTTAGTCCCTACTCCCCACACATCAATCGCTGCATCTTGAGACTTTAGCGAAGAAATGATATACTCATCCAAGTCATTGGATGCATAAATTTTGGCATCCGGGAATCCGGCTTCATCCAATAGCTGTCTTGCCTGAATTGAAAAATAGGCCAAATCACCCGAATCAATTCGAATACCTAGCATATCCTTCCCTTTTTGGCGAAGACTTAAGCCCACCTGGATGGCGTTTTTCACCCCATTCAGCGTATCGTAGGTGTCGACCAAAAACACGCAATGATCCGGGAAAGCTTCCGCATAGGCATAAAATGCTTCCAATTCAGAATCAAAGGAAAGAATCCAGCTATGGGCATGCGTTCCAGACACCGGGATCCCAAATAGTTTCCCCGCCATTACATTGCTGGTAGAACTGCAGCCTCCAATGTAAGAAGCCCTACTTGCTGCAAGTGCCCCGTCAATGCCTTGCGCTCGGCGTAATCCAAATTCCAACACAGGAGCACCCTGGGTAGCCAGATTGATGCGCGCCGCCTTCGTGGCGATCAGCGTTTGAAAATTGAGAATATTGAGCAAGGGGGTTTCCAGCAACTGGCATTGAATCAAAGTGCCCCGCACCTGCACCATGGGAGCATTGGGAAATACTACGGTCCCTTCTTCTACAGCATCGACGTCACAGGTAAATCGAAGTTCCTTCAAATAGGCCAAAAATGCCTCTTCGAATAAGGGGCTCCCATCTTTCTGCTTCATTTCACGGAGGTAATCCAATTCTGAATCACCAAAGTGCATATTGCTACAAAAATCCACTACGTAATCCAGCCCCGCAGCAAGTGTAAATCCCCCCTCAAATGGATTTTTTCTAAAAAATAAATTGAACACCGCTTCCTGCTCTCCCTTTCCTGACTTCCAATAGGCATAGGCCATGGTCAGTTGGTAAAAATCCGTCAGCAGCACGAGGTTACTTTGGTAAAGGTCTTTGGTGATTTTCATCAAAAAGGAAGAATTAGGAACTGCAAAACTACAAACTATTTTACCCGTAAATTCAAAAGAATGCCAATGAATACAAGCACCATCCCAAGGTAAGCAGGTATTGGGAAGGTTTCACCGAATAAAAGGAATCCAAAAATCAAGGCATAGACCACTCCTAGGTAACTCAAACTAGAAATACGAGATACATTGCCCGATTGATAGGCCAAGGTCATAAAATACTGCGCATTTTGGGTACAAAAGCCGATCCATACCAAAATCATCCAATCCCATCCTACCGGAGTCACCCACTCAAAATACATCAGCACAGAAGCGATGGGCAAGGTCACCAAGGGAAAATAAAATATGATCACCATGGGATGTTCAATTCCTTTCAGCTTCCGAATCAGATTGTAGGCTACCCCCGAAGCTATCGCGGAAACCAATCCCAGCGCAGCACTCAACCCATCAACCCGTGGATCTACGCCTTGAATCAGCAACACCCCCGCAAAGGCCAAACCGAAGTAGACAAACTGCCTTGCACGTACTTTTTCCTTTAAGATAAAAATGCCTAGAATAGTGGTGAATATGGGAGATAAGTACTGCAGCGTCACAGCTGTAGCCAAGGGAATTCGTTGGAGGGTATAAAAAAATAAAATCAAACTGATAGACCCTACAATGCCTCTGGCTACCAAACTTAGTTTGTGGGTTCCAAAAAGTGGAATTCCTTTTTGGCGCAAGACCAACACCGTAAACACTGCACTGAAAACAGACCTAAACCACACAATTTCAATAGCAGGAATGTGTGGAATAAATTTGACCGATACATTCATCAGCGCAAAAAATACGCTTGCCAAAAGCATGGACTGTACGGGACTGATTTTCAAGGACAACGTGCTAGGGGTGGGATTTGATGTACAAAACTAAGAGATTCTTCCTAGCTTGACCTAGTAATTGGATGAAGGGTTAAAACCTTCCCGCATCAAACTCTGTTTAGAACAAAAAAAGTATGGCCTTAGCTATAGGAACCTCAGCCCCAGATTTTACACTTACCGCCACCACCTTGGGCAGTATCACCCTTTCCAAAGACCTAGCTGGAAAATCGGTGATCCTCTATTTTTACCCCAAAGACTTCACACCGGGATGTACCACGGAGGCTTGCGAATTTCGTGACCAATTTGCTGAATTCCGGGATTTGGACATTCCAGTATTTGGTATCAGCCGAGATAGCCTAGCCACCCATGAAAAATTTAAAAATACGCATCGACTTCCTTTTGAGCTTCTAGCAGATGAATCAGGAAAAGTCTGTAAAGCCTACGACGCCCTACTTCCGTTGATCAAAATGCCAACGAGGGTAACCTACCTTTTGGATAGCAACCACCAGATCGTGGGAGTTTTTCAAGGATTATTTGAGAACAAGGCGCACGTGGCTGCCATGATCAAGCAGCTCAAAAAGTAATCAATCGACTTCGATACGCCCATCCTTCATAACTACCTTTCGGTCAGCCATGGCGGCCAACTCTTCATTGTGGGTCACTAGCACAAAGGAAAGATTGTAAGTGTCCCGCAATTTGAAAAATAAGTCATGCAGAGCTCTTGCATTGCTCGTGTCCAAATTACCACTGGGTTCATCTGCAAACACCAAATCTGGATTATTGATGAGCGCACGGGCTACAGCCACTCGCTGCTGCTCTCCCCCAGAAAGTTCGGAAGGCTTGTGATCCAAACGATGCCGAATCCCAAGAATATCTCCCAACTCTTCGGCCCGCTTCTTCAGCTCTTTTTCCTCCCTCCCTTGAATAAATCCTGGAATGCAAATATTTTCCAAGGCCGTGAATTCGGGAAGTAGGTTATGAAATTGAAAGATAAATCCAATTCGGGCATTTCGAAACTCCGCCAACGCATCTCCTTTAAGGTGCATTAAATTCTGACCATTCAAGGAAAGTTCGCCCCGATCCGGCCGATCCAGAGTTCCCAAAATATGGAGGAGGGTACTTTTGCCTGCACCTGAAGCGCCTACAATAGATACGATTTCCCCTTTGGAAATATCCAAATCTACCCCTTTAAGAACCTCAAGTGAACCGTACGATTTATGAATACCTTTGGCAATCAGCATGCTACCCATTTTTGATTTTTTAAATGTAAAACAAATCCTTCTAATCCAGGAATTAACAGGCTGTTTTCCAAAAATTCGAGGATTCCAGTTTGCTATATTGCCTTCACCCGCTTATCTTCGGGCAAAAATTTCCACAGATGAATATTCACGAATATCAGGCTAAAGAAGTATTAAAAGGATACGGCGTTCGTATCCAAGAGGGTATTGTAGCCAGCACCCCGGAAGAAGCTCATGAGGCAGCTGTAAAGCTCAACGCGCAAACCGGTACTTCTTGGTTCGTGATCAAAGCACAGATTCACGCAGGAGGACGCGGTAAGGGCGAAGTAAAAGAAACCGGCTCCAGAGGAGTGGTTCTTGCCAAGAAATTGGAAGATGTGAAAGAAAAAGCAGCTGCGATCTTGGGAGGAACCTTGGTAACTATCCAAACGGGTGCTGAAGGAAAAAAAGTAAATAAGGTCTTGATCGCTGAGGATGTGTACTATCCTGGAGCTTCCGAACCCAAAGAATATTACATGTCTATCCTACTGGATCGTGCCACTGGTTCTAATGTGATCATGGCCTCTACAGAAGGGGGTATGGACATTGAAGAAGTTGCTGAACACCACCCTGAAAAAATCATCAAGGAGTGGATCGATCCTAAAGTTGGTTTACAAGGCTTCCAAGCCCGTAAAGTTGCCTTCAAATTGGGATTGACTGGTACGGCTCACAAAGAGATGGTGAAGTTTATGGGAGCATTGTATGCTGCCTACGTAGGTACCGACTCTTCTCAATTTGAAATCAACCCAGTGCTCAAAACGTCTGATGACAAGATCTTGGCAGTAGATGCCAAAGTGAATGTGGATGACAATGCACTTTACCGTCAGCCTAAGTTGGCTGAATTGAGAGACTTGGCTGAAGAAGATCCTTTGGAAGTGGAAGCGGGTGAGTCAGGACTCAACTATGTGAAATTGGACGGTAACGTGGGCTGTATGGTCAATGGAGCAGGTCTAGCCATGGCTACCATGGACATGATCAAACTTTCTGGTGGTGAGCCTGCCAACTTCCTAGATGTGGGAGGAGGAGCCAATGCCACTACGGTAGAGGCTGGTTTCCGAATCATCTTGAAAGACCCTAACGTAAAAGCAATCCTAATCAACGTGTTTGGTGGTATCGTTCGTTGCGACCGTATCGCTAATGGTGTGGTAGAGGCTTACAAATCCATCGGAGATATTCGAGTTCCCATCATTGTTCGCCTTCAGGGAACCAATGCTGCAGAAGGAGCAAAAATTATTGACGATTCAGGCTTGAAAGTATTCTCAGCCATCACCTTGAAGGAAGCAGCTGAGCGAGTGAAAGCCGCGCTATAAATTTAGTACGCAGACGTAGTTCAACTGGATAGAATATCGGATTTCGGCTCCGAGGGTTGAGGGTTCGAATCCTTCCGTCTGTACTTTAAAGCTCAAACGAAAGTTTGGGCTTTTTTTTTGTGCCCAAGTGGAGCCTAAAAGAAAAAACATATGGGGTAGAAAGTAAAAAAGCAGGAGAAAATCTCCTGCCCTTTATTTGAAAACTAAACCAACTATTATTTAACTACCACAATAGATTCAAAAATACCACAATTCTGAATAAATCAAAATCCAAAAGAAAAAATTGAATTTTTTTATTTTTCCCAACTCAATCCATCCCAAATAATTCCAATTCAGAATAAAAAAGTTTAATTCCGTAGTTCATCTACAGAATTCTTCTGTTCATTTTTAAATCAATACAAATCCTTAATTAACTCCAGTTACTTCCTCATCCACAGGTGAGCCGGAAACCTGTTTTTCTTCCACCAATTTTACATTAAGGACCTCTTTTACTTCCACCTTAAAAAACTCCTGGTGGATATTAAACCTCGCTTCCCCTTCTGCAGGTGCCTTGGCCAGGTAGGTGCCATCCTCTTGCATGGTGTAGGAGTTGGCATTATCTCTCAAGTTGTACGAGAGAATATTCATCAACTGCTTTTCAAGCAAGGGGGATTCTACTTTAAACAAGGACTCCAGACGTTTATCAAAGCTTCGTACCATCATGTCAGCACTGCCTGAGTAGGTGCGTGTTTCTCCATTGTTGTGGAAATGGTAGATGCGGCTATGCTCCAAGAAATCACCAACGATGGATAAGACTTCAATATTTTCGCTCAAGCCTTTTCTACCTGGTCGGAGGCAACAAATGCCTCGAACGATCAGCTTCACGGATACTCCCTGCTGAGATGCATGGTAGAGCGCATAGATGATTTCAGAATCCTCGAGTGAGTTGACTTTAATGAATATTCCGCTTGGAAGTCCATTTTTGGCATTTTTCGCTTCTTGCTCGATGAAGGAAATCAACTGATTTCGCATGTCTCGCGGTGCGGTGATCAAGTTGCGGTAATCACTAGGCACTGAATGCCCCGTGATTACATTGAAGAATTCAGATACGTCATTGGCCAGCACTTCATTGGTGGTCAGTAGACCTATGTCTGTGTAGAGCCGCGCTGTATCCTCGTTGTAATTACCCGAACCCAAATGCACGTAGCGGGTGATCTCTTGATCGTCCTTTTTGACGATGAGGAGCAGCTTGGTATGTGTTTTTAGATTGGAGATTCCATAGATCACGAAGCAACCCGCTTTCTGTAGCTTTTTCGCCTCGCGGATATTATTCTCCTCATCAAAGCGCGCTTTTACTTCAAACAACACGGACACATGCTTTCCATTTTCTGCAGCGCGAAGTAAGGCCTTGGTGATGCGACTGTCCTTTGCCAAGCGGTAAATGGTCATTTTGATGGCCATCACATCCGGATCATCGGCAGCATTTTCAATCAAATCAAGGATAGAGTCGATGTTGTTGTACGGATGATGCAGCAAAATGTCACGTTCCTTCAGAATCTCGAAAATATCAGCTCTCCCCTCTTCTGGGTACGAAAGTGGCTTGACAGGATCTGGAATTTGCGGCAATCTTTCTTTAAAACGTTTGTTGCCCACAATCTGCCATAAACCCGTAAAATCGATCATACTCGCCCTTTTGACCATAAAAACGGAATCAGGGCGAAGGCTCCAGCGTTCGAGCAGGGAGCTGAGCATCCATTTGGAATACCCCTCTTCGATGTCAATGCGCACCACACGACCTGTCTTCCGTTCCATCAATTTGCGCTTCACCTCCTCCAGGAAGTTGGCATCCATGTCTTCACTTTCTTCCAAGGTAAAATCCCCATTACGGGTAATTCGGAAGAGGCTGACCGACTCAATCTCTACATTTCGGAAGAGGGAAATCAAATTTTCTCGAATCACCTCTTCGATCGGGATCAAGGTCAAGGAATCCTCCCGCTCAATCTCAAAAAATCGCGGGATATTGGCTGGAATCTGCACAAAACTCATTTTGCGCATATCCTTCCGCTCTCCTGGGCTGGTGGTAACTACACCAAAGACCAACAGTTTGTTCATCAAAATTGGAAAGGTGCGGTACCCATCGTACACCATGGGGGTAAGCATGGGGTAAATCGCTTTGAGGAAATACTCCCTTACTTTCTCCTGTTCTTCGGGGGTAAGTTTGGATACATTCACCAAAGAAATCCCCTCCTCATGCAATCCAGGAAGGATAGTTTGGATAAAATGCTGCTGCTGCTCCCCCATGGAAGCGCTGGCAATCCTTCATCAATTTTTCCTTGAAGGGCTCTTCCCGTAAGCCTGAGTAATCCACCCGCTCTTTTTCATAATCCAGGTAGTTGTACAAGGAACCAACACGGATCATAAAAAACTCATCCATATTGGATGCCGTGATGGCCAAGAACTTCAACTTTTCGAAGATGCTTCGAAAACTCTTTTTGGATTGATCGAGAACTCGTTCATTGAACCTCACCCAGCTCAAATCTCTACTGATTAGGTCACTTTTTTGGATGATGGACTCGTATTTATCTGCTGCCAGTTTCATACAGGTGTGTGTTTTTCAGAGTGGTCTTACGTAAACTACTAGGCTTCGTTACTTAAGACAAAATTTTTCAAGAAAAAAAGGGGGCTAAAAAGCCCCCAAAGATTAACTATCGATTTTGGCGTACTTCGCATTCTTCTCGATAAAGTCTCTTCGTGGAGCCACTTCATCGCCCATCAGCATGCTAAACAAGTGATCCGCCTCTGCAGCAGAGTCAATAGTTACCTGCTTCAAGGTTCGCGTATTAGGATCCATGGTGGTAGACCAGAGTTGCTCTGGGTTCATTTCCCCAAGACCCTTGTAACGTTGAATGCCTACGCTATCCTCCTTGCCTTCTTTCGCCATTTCTGAGATCAAGCGCTTACGCTCTTCCTCAGTCCAGCAATAGCGCTCGTCCTTGCCTTTTTTGAGCAAGTACAAAGGCGGAAGTGCAATGTATACGTAGCCTCTTTCGATCAATGGACGCATGTAGCGGAAGAACAAGGTCAAAATGAGGGTTCGAATGTGCGAACCGTCAATGTCCGCATCCGTCATGATGATGATCTTATGGTATCTAAGTCCTGCCAGATCTAGTTCCTTGTCGTCATTGACAGTTCCAAACTTCACCCCAAGCGCTGTCAGGATGTTTTTGATTTCGTCGTTGTCGTAGATTTTATGTTCGTGCGCCTTTTCTACGTTGAGGATTTTTCCTTTGAGTGGCAGGATCGCTTGAAAATCTCGATCTCTCCCCTGCTTGGCTGATCCCCCTGCAGAGTCCCCTTCGACTAGGTACAACTCGCATACAGTTGGATCAGAGTTGGCGCAATCGGCCAATTTTCCAGGAAGGCCTCCGCCTCCTAGGATGTTTTTACGCTGCACCATCTCACGTGCCTTTCGGGCAGCATGACGGGCTTGAGCTGCAAGGATTACCTTGCCAACGATGATCTTCGCTTCACGTGGATGCTCTTCAAGCCAAGCCTGAAGTACCTCAGATACTGCGGAGTCCACAAAACCTACCACATCGGAGTTACCCAATTTGGTTTTGGTCTGTCCTTCAAATTGGGGTTCGGCGACTTTCACCGAAATCACTGCGGTGAGTCCTTCACGGAAGTCATCCCCAGAAACTTCAATTTTCAATTTCTCCAACATCCCTGACTTGTCCGCATAGGACTTCAGCGTTCGAGTCAATGCTCGTCTAAATCCAGTCACGTGACTCCCCCCTTCGTATGTGTTGATGGTGTTTACGTAGGAAACGACATTTTCAGTGTAAGAACTGTTGTAGTTCATCGCCACCTGCACCGGCACATCCTGGTTTAGGGATTCAATGTAAATCGGACTTTCAATGATTTTTTCGCGGGTTTCATCCAAGTATTGTACGAATTCCACAAGACCCCCTTCGGAGAAAAATTCATCAGACTTGGCCACACCCTCTTCGATCTCACGAAGGTCCTTCAAGTGAATGCGAATGCCGGCATTCAAAAAAGACATCTCACGGAGACGGTTGGCAATGGTTTCGTATTTGAACTCGGTGATGGCAAAAATGCTATCGTCTGGTTTGAAATGAATGGTGGTGCCTCGCTTGTCTGTTTTCCCGATTTCTCTAGCGGGATACTGAGGTACACCAATTTTAAATTCTTGTTCGGTAATCACCCCATTGCGGTAGACCGTAGCTTTCAAATCAGTAGAAAGTGCGTTCACGCAGGAAACCCCCACGCCGTGGAGACCACCAGAAACTTTGTAGGTATCCTTGTCAAACTTACCTCCCGCATGGAGCACGGTCAACACCACTTCTAGGGCTGATTTCTTCTCTTTTGGGTGCATGTCTGTAGGAATCCCTCTTCCGTTATCTTCTACGGTGATGGAATTGTCTTCATTAACAGTAACTCGAATGGTATCGCAATGTCCTGCAAGTGCTTCATCGATGGAGTTATCGACTACTTCCCAGATGAGGTGGTGTAGGCCTTTGATCCCTACATCCCCGATATACATGGCGGGACGCTTTCTTACTGCTTCTAGGCCTTCTAATACTTGGATATTACCAGCGCCATAATCTTCTGGATTGCTTAATTTTTCTTCACTCATGGTTTGGTATAATTCCCTGGATTTGGGTGGGTTGATACTCCGATCAATCTCGGTTTTCTTAACAGCGCAATTTAGAAAAAAAAAGTGACTTATGTAGGTGTTTTAGTAAAGGATTAAATGAAGTAATCCAGGAAAAATACTGAAAATTATAACCAAATATTATTCTGAAAAATTGAATTTTTTTAGAATCGATAAAAATATTTTGGGGTAAAAATAGTGCTGTATGTCACTGATTTTCAGGTTTTGATTTTTTTTGTTGAATTTTTCTTGTTTTTTTTTAAACAAATTTTTCATCTGAAAACTTATCTAATTGTAAAAGTTAGTTAACATCAACCAAAACCAAAAAAATTATGAATTACAGCATTCTATTAGACGTAGGAACAGCTGCTACTGATGCAGCAGCAGCTGTCGCCAATTCAGTGGAACTTCCGTCACTTGCAAAAATCGATTCCTTAAAGGACGCGATTGCCATTACCTTCTTCATTGGGTACATGGCCATGTTAGCATCTTCAGTGTTTTTCTTCGTAGAAAGAGGCTCTGTAGACGGTAAGTGGAAACTTTCCCTTTTGGTATCCGCATTGATCACGGGTATCGCCGCAGTACACTATTATTACATGAGAGAATTCTACATGGATTATGGTGTGAGCCCAACAGCTTTGCGTTATGTTGACTGGACCTTGACGGTTCCTTTGATGTGCGTTGAGTTCTATTTGCTGACTAAGCCTTTTGGCGCCAAAGGTGGCACACTCTTTAAATTGATCCTAGCTTCAGTGGTGATGTTAGTGACTGGTTTGATTGGTGAAACAGTTGGTTTAGGTCAAAATATGATGTGGGGAATTCTTTCTACAGTAGGTTACTTGTACATTGTGTATGAAGTATTTGCTGGAGACGTAGCCAAATTGACAAAAAGCTCCAATAGCCCTGCTTTAGCAAAAGCGATGTTCCTAATGAAGATTTTCATCACTTTGGGATGGGCTATTTACCCAATTGGATACATGGTATTGCCAGGTAATCTACTTGCTGAAACTTTTAATGAAGCATATATCGACTTGTTCTACAACATTGCCGATGCAATCAACAAAATCGGTTTTGGTTTGGTAGTTTACACAGTAGCAGTTGCTGAAAGCAACAAAAAATAAGATTTAATTAGGCTGCCTATGTGAATACATAGGCAGCCTTTTTTTTTTATATGAAAAAATACGACTACATACTAGCTGGAGGAGGATGCGCAGGTTTGAGCCTGGTCTATCATCTACTAGAAAGTAGT
>JAXISU010000005.1:0-16835 GCA_034680425.1 Cyclobacterium sp. | reverse complement strand
GAACGTGTAGGAGCTAACTTCCAGTTAATTTCCCATGCATTCCCTTTCAAAAAGTGATTACCAGATAGCAAAATGCTAGAAAGTCCACGCTGGCTATATTCTAGGTTGTACTGCTTTGCTTCATAGTTGGCGCCTAGGTTGGAATTTTCATAGTCGAAAATACCCGATTTGGACTCTCCGTTTTGTAGATGAATGAAGTTGAGCTTGAATTTGGAAGCCTTTGTTTTCAAGGCAATACCTGCTATTCCTCCAAGAAGCACGCTATTTACGCCATAGTTACCTGACTGAATTTGGAGTGCTTCCAATTCATTTTGGTTGGAATCGATTGGCTTGGCAAACAAGTTGAATTGCGCATCCTGATAAAACTCAGTATCATTTTTATAAGTCAATGCAGCATTGTAACCCCAAGTGGCTTTTGGCCTTGCAATTTGGTTACCTATAGAAAGGCCCAATCCAAAATCCATGAAAGAAGGTTGGGTAGAGGCTCCCAAAGTCTTATCAAAACTTCTCAAAAGGGATTGAAATTCCTGTCCTTTTGCTCCGTTTGGATTGCCAATCACGTCAGCAAACTGTGGGATATTGGTTCTTCCGCCTGTAGGATTGGCGCGGGAACCGTCGTCATAGCCCAACCAATCGGTCTTTCCGCCCTGGTAGGTTAAGTAATTTTTGTTGAAGTGCATGGAAGGATTCACCCCTCCAGAAATACTTACTCGGAAGGTCTTCTCTTCAGGAAAATCTTTGGTTTCAATGTCTACCACCCCACCTGTAAAATCAGCTGGAAGCTCTGCGGTAAAGGACTTGGATACCACGATGTTGTCAATCACATTCGTAGGAAAAATATCCATTTGGATGGTATTGCGGTCTGGATCCAAACCAGGAATATCCACTCCGTTCAACACGGTCTTGGTGTATCGATCACCCAAACCGCGTACATACACATATTTACCCCCTTCAATAGAAACTCCTGTTACACGCTTCACGGCAGAGGCAGCATCTCCATCACCGATCTGACGAAAGGTTGCTGAGGAGATTCCATCTAGCAAGTTGGGTGCATTTCGCTTCACAGACATCAGGGCGGATTCCGTAGTACGGATAGCAGCAGCCGACACAGTGACTGTTTCCAATTCTGATTCTTCGGATTTGAGAAGAACATCAGAAAGCACATTCACTTTTCCAGACTCTACCACTACCTCGGTCAAGTTGACCGTAGCAAAGGAGATGTACGAAATTTGAAGGGTGTATGCTCCAGGAGCAAGCTGGATTTCAAATTTTCCATCAAAATCGGTGACAGCACCGGTGGATGTTTCTTTGACCAACACCGAAACCCCGTAAAGCGGCTCGCCGGTGGATTCATCAAAAATGGCGCCACGGATGGTGCCATTCTGGGCAAATACAAAGCCCGTAATCAATTGAAATGCAATGATAAGGAGTAGAACGACCAGTGGTTTAATGGGCAGTTCTTGTTTTTTCTTGTTCATACAGCGTTAAGAGAAAATCTATTAGTAAAGGGAAAAAGGAAAGGAAGGATCCTTGCAAGACCTTCCTTTCCTCTTGGAAATATTTTACTTATTTAAAATCAGCAAGCTGACCAGCTTTATCAGCCCAAGTCCAACCTACGAAGGCAGCCTTAGTTGCGCCCACTGTGTTTGCCTTAAGAGCAACTTCTGCAGCATATGCGTCTGTTCCGTTTTTGAAAGCAGTAGCCAAAGTGACACCTGTCTTCAACGTAGCCTCAAGTTTGTTGAAAACAAGAGGACCTGTAGTTCCAGTGAAGTTAGGCACAGTAGCTGCATCTAGAGATAAGTCACCACGACCTGCATTTGAATTATCAGCTGGAGAAGGGAAGTTGAAGAAGTACAAGTTTTCAAAAGTCCCTCTAGCCTTAGATCTGAAGTCACCAAATTCAGTAGAAGGGTGACCTTTCACAGAACCGTTTTTCACGGTATGTGCAGCATTGTAAGTTCCTTCTGGACCGTCAATTTCAAGTCCGTGGTCAGTATTTACACCTGCGATCACGATAAAGTTATCCAAAGTACCTGCCCAAGACTGGTCAGTATCGACTGCGTCGTCACCAGAGTTCCAGATCAAAGCGTTCTTTACAGAAACAGTTCCACCAAACCATTCGATACCATCGTCTTGGTTAGCTACTACTTCTACGTTTTCGATTACGGTTCCAGAACCTACACCACCCAAGGTCAAGCCGTTGATCTCGTTACTAGCACCGATCAAAGAACCGCCGTGACGGATAGAAATGTACTTGATGATACCAGAGTTGTCGGCATCGTTTGTTCCACCATAAAGACCGTTTGTATCAGTAGCTGGAATACCTTCGATTGATAATTCCGATACGTCACCTGCAAGTGAGCACTTCGCTCTTCCAAGGACGATCAAACCTCCCCAAAGACCTTCCTGAGTTGGTTCCAAATTAGGAGAAGCAACCTGACCTGGAGCAATTTCGTCAGCTACAGAAGTAAAGATGATTGGCTCAGTAGCAGTACCCTGTGCGTCGATTTGCGCGCCTCTAGCGATTACCAATGCAGTGGCATTAGCTCCAGAACCAGCTTCACCTTTAACGATTACCCCTTTTTGGATAGTCAATTTAGCTGGGGCAGTCACGAAAATTCTAGCACCAAGGATGTAAGTCTTACCTGTTACCCAAGTAGTGTTCGCAGTGATATTGCTTGTAACACGGATGGTAGTTGGCTCAGCTCCTACAGTCAATACGTGAGTAGTCTTGGCTACATCACCGTCTGTGTCAGTTACAGTAAATTCGAATACCAAGTTTTTGCCAGCATCTGCCGCTACAGCAGTGTATTCAAAAGGAAAAGTAGCAGAAGTTCCGCTCAAAGGTGCAGTAGAAAGTGCTGCTCCGTCTTTAGTGATAGCCAAAGAAACCAAACCGTCAAGGCCTTCAGCTGTACCAGTTACGGGACCTAATTTTGCGCCTGCATCAATTTTTGCAGTAGCAGGGATACCTGAAATGGTTACACCATTGTCTGGCTTTTCTTCTTCTTTACAACTTGTAAACACAAGTGTAAATGCAGTTAACAAAGTAAGTGCGTACGTGAACTTTTTCATAGGGTATGTGTGATTAAGAATTTGCGAAGCGATTACGGATACAAATGTGCAGCGGATTTTATGCCTCCAAGAAAAAAACGAGTTATCCTTTTTTTAAAAAAATAGGGGGTAATTAACCTTGAATTAACAGCAGGCACAAAAAAAAGGGCTTCTCATTCGAGAAGCCCTTTCTAACAGCGGATTCGTGTTACTTTAATGTTACGGACTTATTAATCGGCACTTTTTCAAGTAAAGTTTTTATCAAATCTCGGGTACTTATTTGATCTGCTTCGGCCTCGTAATTGAGCAAAATACGGTGATTCAACACGTCTTCAGCAATTTCTTTGATGTCCTCAGGCAATACATAATCGCGGCCGTCCATAAAGGCTACCGCCTTGGCTGCCAAGTTCAAATTGATACTTGCGCGAGGAGAAACTCCAAATAGGATGTATTTCGCTTCGTCTTTCAAGCCATAGTCCGCAGGGAAACGGGTGGCAAACACCAATTCAATGATGTAATGCTCCAAAGGCTCCGCCAAAGTAACTGCATTGATCTGGTCGCGGATGTCAAAAATATCTTGCTTGGACAGGATGGGCTTCACATCAGCTGAATACTGCATGTTGGACATCCTGCGCATTACTTCCATCTCGTCGGATTTGCTCGGGTAATCAATGTGCACCTTCATCATGAATCGGTCCACCTGGGCTTCGGGGAGCGGATAAGTTCCTTCCTGATCTACAGGGTTTTGGGTAGCCAATACCAAGAAAGGACGATCCAATGGGTAGGTAGTCTCCCCAATGGTCACCTGCTTTTCTTGCATGGCCTCTAGTAGTGCCGACTGCACCTTGGCAGGAGAACGGTTGACCTCATCCGCCAATATCACGTTCGAAAAAATAGGCCCTTTCTTCACCTCAAAATTGGATTTCTGCTGATTGTAAATCATCGTTCCAATCAAGTCTGAAGGCAATAAATCGGGGGTAAACTGAATGCGGTTGAAATTCAAATGAAGCACCTTGGCAAGCGTGTTTACGGTCAAGGTTTTGGCAAGTCCTGGTACACCTTCCAAGAGGATGTGTCCATTGGTAAACAAGCCGATCAACAAGCGATTGATCATTTTGTCTTGGCCTACCACTACT
Organism: Cyclobacterium sp.; assembly: GCA_034680425.1. GTDB lineage: Bacteria > Bacteroidota > Bacteroidia > Cytophagales > Cyclobacteriaceae > Algoriphagus. The sequence goes on along the minus strand of JAXISU010000005.1, from coordinate 12,642 downwards.
TTCTTCACTTCCTGAATGACTTCCGCAATTTTTTCCTGATGCATGTGACTCGTCTTTAAGTATACTTGTTTGGGATGGCTAAATTAGGAGAAATTGTACCAATCCCCAATCTTACAGTTTCCCGAGCGCAATCCCGAACGCCAGGCTGATTTTTAGGAATTTTTAAGACCTACGATTTGTACTTCCCCCAGCCCTAGGCTTGGCAAATCCTGTCAGCCCCAGTGCGCGGTACACTACCTCCTGGCTGAGTTCCCGAACTTCCCCAACTCCCATCCCATCTAGGGTGATTTTTTCCATGGAAAAGCGAACCAGCCTGAGGGTGGGAAAGCCTACCGCAGCGGTCATCTTTCGCACTTGGCGATTTTTGCCTTCAATCAAGGTAAGGGCCAACCAGCGATCTGGGATGGCTGCCCGGAAGCGAATCGGAGGATCTCGATCAGGAAGTGTTGGGGCTTCGGCTAATAATTTGACCAACGCAGGCTTGGTGTGGTAGGATTTCCCGTCCACTTGAATGGTCACTCCTGCTTGCAATTGGGCCAAGGCTTCGGGAGTAGGAATTCCCTCCACCTGCACATAATAGGTGCGCTGGTGCGCAAATCGGGGGTTGAGCAACTGGTGATTCAGACTCTTGTCGTCGGTAAGGAGGAGCAATCCCTCGCTATCCTTATCCAGACGGCCCACTGGATATACTTCCTTTGGAAATTCTCCTAAGGTAGCCAGGGTGGGCCCTTCCCCACTAAACTGGGTGAGCACCCCAAAGGGCTTGTAGGTAATAAAATAACTGGCCAAAGCAGAAGGCTTAGCTGCCGCAGCCTACACAATCAAAATGGGAGTCCAGGGGCTTTACTCCCTTGAGCTGCATTTCTAAGTTGTGAATCTCGTCACGGACTTCCATGTCGGCAAACATGTCTCCAGTTAGCTTTTCTTTCAAAGCGGAAATGGCTTCTTCCAAGGCAAGTAGTTGTTGTTCGGTCATCGCAGTGGTCTTTTTGGGGTGAAAAATGAGGTTCAGAACACGAATTTTTTCCTTCCGACATCAACTCAAAAATGAGGCCAAAAGGGCCAGATTTGCAATGAAACAAGCGAATAAAATTTTTCAGGTTCCAGGTGACATTCTAAAACCATCTTCGAAGTCTTCTGCACTCCAAAAAGAAGTGAATGTCAACAGGGCCTTAACACTAGAATCCTCCGGTCATTTTCTTTCCACGAACGGCCAATTCTTCTATCTTTGTGGCTTGTTTTGAGCAAGATGCCTAGCCATGCGTGCTAAGCTCGACCCAACTTATGTTCGTCGGGAGGAGTTCAATACATACATTTCTTCAAGTACACCAGAATAGACGCAGTGAAAACGTACCAGGAATTTAAGCAGGTTGACTATCCCCACATCGGTGAGTCGGTCCTTCAGTATTGGAAAGAAAATCAGATTTTCGAAAAATCCATCTCCAACCGAGAAGGAGCCAAGACCTTTACTTTTTTTGAAGGACCTCCTTCTGCCAACGGTACCCCTGGTATCCACCACGTCATGGCCCGTACCCTCAAGGATATCTTTTGCCGGTACAAAACCCTGCGCGGATTTCAAGTCAAGCGCAAAGGAGGATGGGATACACACGGCCTCCCTGTGGAACTTCAAGTTGAGAAAGAACTAGGCATCACCAAAGAAGATATTGGGAAGAAAATCACCGTAGCGGAGTACAATAAAAAGTGCCGGGAAACGGTGATGCGCTTCAAAAATGAGTGGGACGAGCTCACCGAGAAAATCGGCTATTGGGTGGATTTGGAAGATCCTTACATCACCTTTGATTCCAACTACATCGAGTCCCTTTGGTACCTCCTCAAGCAGCTTTACGAAAAAGGCCTGCTCTACAAAGGCTATACCATACAGCCCTACTCTCCTGCAGCAGGGACGGGACTCAGTTCGCACGAACTCAACCAGCCAGGCTGCTACCGGGAGGTAAAAGACACTTCCATAACGGGGCAGTTTAAACTCAAAGGGCAAACCAATACCTACATCCTAGCCTGGACTACCACACCTTGGACCTTGCCTTCAAACTCGGCTTTGGCCATCGGTGAAAACCTAGACTATGTAAAGGTTCGCACCTTCAATCCCTACACCCACCTGCCGGTAGATGTGATTTTGGCGAAAGCACGGGTGGCATCCTACTTTTCTCCGAAAGCCGCTGAGCTCCCACTAGAAGACTATCGTCCTGGAGACAAACTGATTCCCTACCAAGTACTGGAAGAGTTTAAAGGAAAAAGCATGATCGGCTGGGAATACGAGCAGTTGCTCCCAATCCCAGGTTTGGCTCTTCCCCATCCTGCCTTTACGGTAGTGGCCGGGGATTACGTGACCACCGAAGATGGTACAGGCATTGTGCACTTGGCCAAGGCCTTTGGTGCGGATGACTTTAGAACCTTAGTTCAGCAAAAGGTGCCTGGAATCTTTGTGCAAGACGAACTCGGCAATGAAGTGCCAGTAGTAGACCGCCAAGGTAAATTCCTACCCATCGTCGGCGAATACCTAGTGGCCAAGATGCAAGAGCATGGAATCAGCGCGCACAAGACCTTTGGGCCGAATGATTTCTACGTCAAAAACTACACCCAGGACGACGAGTCGGCGCCGGATTACAAAAACACGGATGTGATCCTTTCCATCCTCCTCAAAAATGAAAACAAGGCCTTCAAGGTCGAAAAATACGAACACAGTTATCCACATTGCTGGAGAACGGACAAGCCGATTTTATACTACCCGCTGGAAAGCTGGTTTATCAAAACCACCGCCTACAAGGACCGCATGGTGGAACTCAACAAAACAATCCAATGGAAACCAGAGGCTACCGGAACCGGTAGATTTGGAAACTGGTTGGAGAACTTGGTGGACTGGAACTTGAGCCGCTCCCGTTTCTGGGGCACCCCACTACCGATCTGGAGAACAACCGATGGGACAGAGGAAAAGTGCATCGGCTCCATTGCAGAGCTACAAGCAGAAATCGACAAGTCCGTAGCCGCAGGCCTCATGACTGCATCTCCGTACGCTGGTAAGGAACTCGACCTACACCGTCCTTATGTGGATGACGTAATCTTGCTTTCTCCCAAAGGACAAAAAATGTTCCGTGAGACCGACTTGATCGACGTTTGGTTTGACTCAGGCGCCATGCCTTATGCCCAGTGGCACTATCCATTTGAAAACAAGGAAGTTTTTGCCGCCAACTTCCCTGCGGATTACATCGCGGAAGGGGTGGATCAGACGCGAGGCTGGTTCTTTACGCTTCACGCCTTGTCTGTGATGCTATTTGACAGCGTCTCCTTCAAAAATGTTATCGCCAATGGTTTGGTGCTGGACAAAAATGGAAACAAGATGTCCAAGCGCCTCGGCAATGCCGTGGACCCCTTCAAAACCTTGAAGGAGTACGGACCCGACGCCTTACGCTGGTACTTGCTCAGCAATGCCAACCCATGGGACAACCTTAAATTCAACTTAGACGGGGTGACCGAAGTGCAGCGACGCTTCTTTGGTACCCTTCAGAATACCTACAACTTCTTTGCCTTGTATGCCAACCTAGATGCTTTCGTCTACCGGGCAGAAAAAGCCATCCCAGTGCAAGAGCGAGCAGAGCTAGACCAATGGATTCTCTCCAAACTGCAATCCCTAATCCTGGAAGTAGAAGTAGCCATGGATGGCTACGATGCCACCAAGGCTACCCGTGCAATCCAAAATTTCACGGTAGACCAGCTGTCCAACTGGTACGTACGCCTCGCTCGGAAGCGATTCTGGAGAGGTGACATGCAGGCCGACAAGCAGGCCGCCTACGAGACCTTGTACGAGTGCCTCTTTACACTCAGCCAACTGATGTCTTCCTTTGCGCCTTTCTATGCAGACTGGTTGTACAAAAACTTGACCGAGGCAGGAGAATCCGGAAAGGCTTCCGTACACTTGACCGACTGGAATACCGCCAATCAATCCCTCATCAATCCTGACTTGGAAACAAGCATGGACCTGGCACAGACTATCTCTTCCTTGGTACACTCCTTGAGAAAGAAGGAAAAAATCAAGGTGCGTCAGCCATTGCAGCGCATCCTGGTACCGGTGCTTTCCGAAAAATTCAAGTCCCAAGTAGCCAAAATGGCGGAGCTGATCCAAACGGAAGTCAACATTAAGGAGATCGAATACCTAGATGATGCATCCGGAATCTTGGTGAAGAATATCAAACCCAATTTACCCGTATTGGGCAAGAAATTGGGACCAAAAATGCGTTTTGTGGTGGCCGCCTTGCAAGGCTGGGGAGCCACAGAAATCAACCAGATCGAGCGTGAGGGACATTACCTGCTTTCGGTAGAAGGGGAAGAAATCGACCTGCTACTCGAAGAGGTATTGATCAGCTCCCAAGATATCCCCGGCTGGTCGGTAGCTTCAGATCAAGGGGTGACTGTAGCGCTGGATGTCACCTTAACTGAGGAATTGAAGCAGGAGGGTGTTGCCCGAGATTTGGTCAACCGCATCCAAAACCTACGCAAAGACCTAGGTCTGGAGGTGCAGGACAAAATCACGCTTCTCGTATCCGATAGCAATCCTTTAGTCAATGCTTCCATCACTTTGTTTGGAGGATATATCCAAGAAGAAACGCAGGCCATCTCTCTTGCCGTGGGCAAGTTGGAAGGAGAAGCAACCGTTTTGGATATGGATGAATTTGAATTGGCAGTTCGCCTGATTAAGGCTTAACTTTTCATACATGAACAACTACCTCAAGTATTTCGGAATTGCCTTCCTGGTGATCGCCCTCGATCAAGCCACCAAAATGTGGGTGCACTTCCAAATGGACTTTGGCAGCCCCGGGCAAATCCAAATTTTTGGTGACTGGTTTAAATTACACTACACCACCAATCCAGGAATGGCCTTTGGGATGGAGCTAGGTTCCGAATATGGAAAAATGATCCTGACCTCCTTCCGTTTGGTGGCCATGGTGGGGATAGGCTATTACCTCTACTACCTAGTCAAGCAAAAAACACATGTAGGGTATACCTTTTGCATTGCGCTAATTCTAGGGGGAGCCATTGGCAACTTGGTGGACTCGGTGTTTTATGGTGTATGGCTTGACAATGCCCCCTACAATGCCCCAACTCCTTGGTTCCATGGTCAGGTGGTAGACATGTTTTACTTCGACATCTGGGAAGGCTACATCCCTGAATGGGTACCGCTATGGGGCGGAGGATACACTGCACTTTGGCCAATTTTCAATGTGGCAGATTCATCTATTTTTATTGGGGTCGCCATCATCTTAATTTTTCAAAATCGCTTTTTCCCAGAGACCAAGCCTGAAAAAATAACCCCTCCACAGGAGACCGAAGAGGCAGAATAAGCCAATCGCTAATTTCAAAAATTGAGAAGAGAGACTAGTTAGGTCTCTCTTTTTTTTCTCCAAAAAAATCGAGGGAAATGGCAAATTATACCGCTTTTATCCGTAATTTTCCTTTTCGTGTCCCTATAAAGTATCTCCCAATGGAGGAAAAGCGGCAGTGAATAGTGCATAGTTTATATACTTGTTTTTTTAGTTTTTATGATTGTTGATCCAGATCAGCCTTTTCAGCTAGTATATTCCATATACATCCACGAATACTTGGGTTTTCTTTTTGAATCCTATGTAGTCCCGCTTGATGATAAAGGGAGACTTACCTATGCCTATCAAAATATAAGTTCAGCGAATGCAAAAGAATTTGATACAGGGCTAGAGGAGCAGGATTACGAGTTGATCCGCTTGATGGACAGCATGCAGCAAGATATAGTGGTCAAGCCCTACATGAAAAAAGGGAATCTGAAACCGAAAGAATTTCTCCGCAAAATTTTTGACCCAAAGACTGCCGACCCCACAATTCAAGAGCTGTTATTTAAAAACTTGGAGATCAAACGATCCAAGATTTTGCCCTTACTGATCGGGAAGCGCTTGTTTGAAACCGCTTCGGATGGCAACCCCACCGGCAAAGAAATTAGTGTGCAGGCGGAGCCTGCTACGGTACTGTTTCACTTCGACAAAGGAGAATTCAACACCCAGTACTACCCCTTAATCAAGTTTCAAGGACAAAAACTAAACTGGCAGCACAAGGGTGGCTATTTGGTCTGCAAGGAGCCCGCCTGGCTGGTGGTGAATCAGCAACTTTTTCACTTTGAAAAAGGAATCGATGGCAAAAAATTGCAACCCTTCCTGAATAAAAATGCGATTCTGATCGAACGAAAGTTTGAACCCGAATATTACCGCAAGTTTGTCACCTCCCTGATTACCCAATTTGAGGTAGTGGCCAAAGGATTTGATATTCACACCGAACAAGGCACTCCAGAGGCCCTCTTGGCCGTAAGTGGCCTGCCAGGTGGGGTATCCACAGAAACTCTCTTTGGAGAAGAAATCACCACCCCAGCCGAAGACATCATCGTTCTTGAGCCTCGATTTAAGTACGGAGAATTTGATTTTGGCACCCTCCTCCATGCCGGAGAAGGAAGTGGCAATTCCTGCCGCTATGAGGAAAAGGATGGCAATTTCACTTTTTTCAAAACGGTGCGTACCACCAAACTGGAGGAGCGCTACCTGACTATTCTCAAGAAAAAAGGGCTGGAATTCATGCATGGCAAAACCGCCCTTCCCAAAACTCAAGCTTTTGAATGGCTCGGGAACAACGAGGATTACCTGCTAGAAAATAAGATCAAGGTCGTTCAGAAAGGGGGGCTCAATGGAAAAACCTACCACATCGGTAGAGCCCAAATTACGATTGAAGTCAATGAAAATATCGACTGGTTTGATGTCAAGGCACTGATCAAATTCGGCATTTACCTGGTGCCTTTTGCCAAACTTCGCAAGCTACTGATCCAGGGCAAGCATGAGTTTGAACTCCCCAATGGAGAAATTGCCGTTATCCCTGCTTCTTGGTTTGTCAACTATTCCGAGCTATTCAACTTCATCGAGGAACGCAGTGCCGAAGAGCTCGTTCTCCGAAAGCACCACTTGGCCTTTGCCAGAGAATTACAAAATGGGGAATTGATTCGCCTCAACCTGAGCTTGAAGTTGGAGCGTCTCCGCAACTTTGACGCCATTGACGACTATGCGCTGCCCGCTACCTTCAAAGGATCCCTTCGTCCATACCAAAATGCCGGCTACAACTGGCTGCGCTTTTTGAACGAATACCAGTTTGGCGGATGCCTTGCCGACGACATGGGTCTCGGTAAAACCGTCCAAACCCTGGCTCTTTTGGCTTATGAAAAGGAGGAAAACGATGGTTTTGCTTCCCTGCTCGTGATGCCTACTTCCCTGATTTACAACTGGGAGTTGGAAGCCAAAAAATTTGCCCCAGACCTCAAAATCTTAGTGTATTCAGGCACGCAGCGAAACAAGGATCCTTGGAAATTCCGAGGATACGATGTGGTCTTGACCTCCTACGGCATCGTTCGCATGGACATCGAGCAGCTCAGCCAGTTTTACTTCAACTACGTGATCTTGGATGAATCTCAGGCCATCAAAAACCCGAATTCCAATATCGCTACCGCTGTCAATAAACTGAAAAGCAAGCGGCGCCTCATCCTAACAGGTACCCCCGTAGAAAATGGCACAATGGACCTCTGGTCGCAGATGAACTTTGTGAATCCGGGACTGCTGGGCAACCAGCTGATCTTCAAAAAACAGTTTCTCCAGCCTATCGAAAAGCAGCACGACCGAGAAAAAGCGGCTCGCTTGCATGCCATGATCAAGCCTTTTATCCTTCGTCGCTTAAAGTCTCAAGTGGCAAAAGATCTCCCAGAGAAAATCACCAACGTGAAATACTCGGACATGACTGCCGAACAAGAAAAGGTCTACGAGGAAGTAAAGAGCTATTACCGAGAAAAAATCATCGGGGAACTAGCAGGTGCAGGCAGAGGGAGTCAACAGTTTACCCTCCTTCGCGGACTTACCCAGCTTCGGCAGATTGCCAACCACCCCAAGCTCGTTCGAGAAGACTACACGGGAGAGTCAGGTAAGCTGGAGGATATCACTTACATGTTGCAGGAGACCATCTCCGAGAACCACAAGGTGTTGGTCTTTAGCCAATTTGTACGTCACTTGTCCATAGTTCGGGAGTTTTTGGATGCCGAAAAAATCCCTTATGCCTATTTGGATGGGGCTACCAGAGACCGACAGGCTCAGGTGGAGAAATTCCAAACCCAGGAGGACTGCAAGGTATTTTTGATTTCCCTCAAAGCTGGGGGCGTAGGGTTAAACTTGACCAAGGCAGAATATGTATTTCTCCTCGATCCTTGGTGGAATCCTGCTGTCGAAGCGCAGGCTATCGACCGAGCGCACCGCATTGGACAAGAGAACAAGGTGATCATCTACAAGTTTATCAGCCGAGGATCCGTAGAAGAAAAAATCATGGCACTTCAAGACCGCAAACTTGCGCTCGCAGGGGAGCTGATCAGCAATGAAGAAAGTTTCATGAAGAGTTTGGATAATGACGACATCCGCGCACTACTGGACTAAGTAGTTCTCTTTTTTCTAAAGTTTCTGGCACCAAACTGAGGGTTTTCTCCTCTAGGTCTGCTTCTTTTAGCTAGTCCCTGTTTTTATTCTCTTGATTGTCAGCACAGTACTTCTTCTTTCAAATTTCTTAACCATAATTTATTGTAGAAATTGGCTACGAGATGGAGATATTTTTCTAAATTTTAGAAACGTTCATTCCTATCCTTTTCCTGCTGATGCCTAAAGCCAAATCCGATAAAGACCGGAAAATATTTGTACTGGATACCTCTGTAATCCTATACACACACAACTCCATCATGAATTTTGCCGAGCACGATGTGGTCATTCCGATCACCGTCCTCGAGGAGCTGGACCAATTCAAAAAAGGCAACGACACCAAAAATTTTGAGGCTCGGGAATTTATCCGATTGCTGGATAAACTATCTCAAGATCACATGATCCACGAGTGGACTCCTTTGAATGGCAAAACGAAGGGAAACTTCAAGGTGTTGATGAATCCAGACAACAACCTGAATGCCAACGTGATTTTTGGGGAGGAAAAGAACGATCACAAAATCTTAAATGCCGCCCTTTACCTCAAGCAGCATGAAAAGGACAGAAAGGTCATCCTCGTTTCCAAGGACATCAACCTCCGCCTAAAGGCAAAATCCCTAGATATCCTTGCAGAGGATTACGAGACCGGGAAAATCAAAAACATCGTCGAGCTCGAGAATACGGGCAAGTACCTCTTGGAAGACTTGGATCCCCAAGCAATCAATACACTCTACGAACGCGGATCCATTGAGGCGAAGGTGATTCTCGGCAATCGAAAACGAAAAGCAAATGCCTTCTACATTTTAAAGAGTCAAAAGCATTCGGTCCTCGCCTACTACAATGCCGATGAAAATGTGTTGACCCGGGTCGACAAACAGTTGGCCTACAACATCAAGCCACGCAATGCAGAGCAGACCTTTGCCTTGCACGCCATCCTTAATCCACGCATCAAACTCGTATCAATCCAAGGGGTGGCCGGAACGGGAAAGACCCTTCTTGCCCTCGCAGGAGCACTGGAGCAACGACGTGAATACAAACAAATCTTCCTGGCTCGACCCATCGTACCCCTGTCCAACAAAGACATCGGATACCTTCCTGGCGACATCAAGTCCAAGCTCAATCCCTACATGGAGCCGCTTTGGGACAACTTGAAGTTCATCCAAAATCAATACAAGGAAACGGACAAGGAATACCAAAAAATCACCGAGCTGGTGAATCAAGAAAAGCTGGTCATCCAGCCACTTGCCTACATTCGGGGAAGGTCGCTGTCCAATATTTTCTTTATCGTGGATGAGGCCCAAAACCTCACTCCCCACGAAATCAAAACAATCATTTCTCGGGCTGGAGAAAATACCAAAATCATCTTTACGGGAGATGTGTTCCAAATTGACACCCCATACCTCGATGCACAATCAAATGGACTATCCTACCTCATCGATCGGGTAAAGGATCATCCACTCTATGCACACGTGAAACTGGAAAAAGGGGAACGTTCGGAGCTTGCCAATCTGGCAAACGATTTACTTTAAGGATTTCAAGTTGGGAACGCCAAAAAAAATCAGTTCCCTTGGCTTGAATTAGTCTCAGTTGGCTTCGGTATATTTTTTATACTGATCGAGGATGGTTTGCCAACCTTGAGTCTGAAGCTTGACCGGGTTTTCAGTTTCGGCATCAAAAATCACCTGTACCTGGGTGTTTCCTTCTTTCTCGGTAAAGCTAACGCTGACTTCCCTTTCGTCGGACAACTTGAAAGTAAAACCCGCTTCTTCGGGCAATACCTCGGTGTAGGTGCCTTCAAAGTCAAACCCAATTTCTCCGAATTTGGCCTCCATCCGGGTGAAATATTTTCCCCCAACCACCAAGTCATTGCTCGCCTTGGGGCAGTGCCACTGGTCAGAAGCAAAATTCCAATTGACAATGTGCTCAGGCAGGGTATAGTAGTCCCATGCTTTTTTCTTTTCTGCTAAAATTAGAGCGGTAACGGTAACTTTTTTATAAGGCGTCATGTGTTTGAAGGAAATGGGTTGGTTAGGCGCATCAGTTCTTTGAAGCGTGCTGCCTGTTGGCGGAAGACCTCGGAACAATCTCCTTCCTGGCCGGTGAAGAATTAACTTTTCTCCGTATGGGACTTGAAGTTATTCAAAATGGATTGCCATCCAGATTGCTGAAGTTCCAAACTATTCTCGTTTTCAGCATCAAAGACAATTTGGACCAAGGTTCCTTCAGGCAGGTCACTAAACGTGATTTCAGCCTCTCGTTGATCCATGAACACATACTTGAGTTTTTCGAGTGGAACGATCTCGGTAAATTCTCCTTCGAAGTCAAAGCCAAAACTTCCATCCTTTGCTTCCATGCGCCAAGAAAACTTTCCTCCAGGCACCAAATCAGTACTAGCTGTAGGGCAGCACCAGTCGTCGGAAGCAAAATTCCACTGAACAATGTGATTGGGCTCGGTGTAATGGGCCCAGGATTTATTTCGGTCGGCTATTACAGTCGCTTGAATAGTAATTTTGTTAAAAGGCATGTCCTCTTTTTTGAGATAAAATAAACTGAAGGTTGAGAAAACTCCGGTTTGAAACTGAAGCCTGCTTTCTTACAAACTCATCATTTCCTTGAAACGTGCTGCCTGTCGGCGGCTGACTTCGATGCGATCTCCTCCCTTGAGCGTGACTACGAGGCCCCCATTGAACCAAGGTTCGATGGCCTCCACCCAGCCCAGGTTGATGATGTGCTTACGGCTGGCTCTAAAAAATGATTTCTCGTCCAATCGCTCATCCAAAGCATTCAATGACTTGTGAATCATCGGCTTGAAGTTGTCAAAATAGACTTTGATGTAATTGCCATCTGATTCAAAAAGTCGCACATTGGAGAGTCGCACAAACCAGCAGCGATCTCCGTCTTTAACAAATACCTGATCCTCTAGGGTTAGTTTCTTAGAATTACCAAGCCCTTCCTGCTCTTCACGTTTGGCGATGCCCTCCATTTTTCCCTGAAGCTTCAGCACAGCATCCTCCAATCGCTTCGGCTCAATTGGTTTGAGGAGATAGTCAAGTGCGTTGACCTGAAATGCCTTCAAAGCATACTCGTCATAGGCCGTAGTGAAGATGACATGGGGCAAATTGTCCAGTTCTTCCAAGAGGTCAAAGCCTGTTTTCTCCGGCATCTGAATATCTAGAAATATAACATCCGGCTGAAGCTGATCAATCTTTTCTTTGGCGTCTTCCACATTCACGGCCTCCCCTACCACTTCCACTGTTTCCAGCTGATTCAATAAATTGATTAGCTCCTTGCGGGCTAGGCGTTCGTCATCAATTACCAGGGCTCTCATATCAATTGGGTTAATTAGTCTAAAGTAAGTCTTTGTTTCGGAATTTTAATTTCAGTAATCACAAATTGGCCTCCAGAATTGAAGATTCGGAAGCTTGCCTTATCGCCATACAGGAGTGCCAGACGTTGTTGGGTGTTATCTATCCCATGCCCTTCCTCTTCTTTGCGCTTGCTAGCAGACTGGGCTTCGTAGTGTCCACTATTTTTGACTTGGATGTACAATTCATCTTCTAGTCCTTCTCGGCATTTAATTTCAATCAAGCCCCCTTTCACCAAGTTGGAGATGCCGTGCTTGATCGCGTTTTCTACGATGGTCTGCAGCATCATCGGCGGGATCTTGTAAGCATACGCCCCTTCCTCAATTTGGTAATCCACCTGCAAGCGCTCCTCAAAGCGGATGGATTCCAGTGCCAAATAATCCTTGACCGTGGCCAGCTCATCGGCCAGGTCAATTACCTGCTTTTTGTCCAGCATCAAGGAGAACCGAAGCATATTGGATATTTGCGTGATAGCGGATTTGGCCTTGACCGGATCCTCATCCACAAGCGCACGAACGGAGTTCAGGGCATTGAAGATAAAATGAGGGTTGAGCTGGCTTTTCAAATGGTTGAGCCGAATCTCATTGATTTTTGCTTCGTAACGAAGGGTGGTATTGTAGTTGTCCAAAAAGTGAAACACAAAGTAAAGCAACACCCAAAACCCGTAGTAGAGAAAACTCACAAACAAGTTGACCGAAATCACCAGAGCACGGAAGTCAGCACCTGGATTGAGCGTTCCAAAAGCCAAATTG
>JAXISU010000004.1:0-18039 GCA_034680425.1 Cyclobacterium sp. | reverse complement strand
TCGATGGGAATGCCATCTCAATTTTTCACCTCAATGACTTTCCCGGAGATATCCCCAGAACAAATCAGCAGGACAAGGATCGTGTATTTCCTGGGGATGGGGCGGCACCTATGCAGGCCCTTGCTGACACTCTTCGCGCTAAAGGAGGGCAGATTGTACTTTCCCTAGAACTTTTTAATCCCAACTATTACGCCATGGATCCAAACTATGTGGCCAAAACTGGTTTGGAAAAAATGAAACGGTTTTTCTAGAATCTCAAATCCATTGCGCTAAACTGAATCCTGAGGTAGTTAAACCAATTGGAAAAAACCAAATCGCTTAAAAAACAAACCCAACACGAAGCAGGTAGGGTTCGCTGTAATAGGCTTCTCGATTGGAATGCTTGAGGTTGTACAAAAAAGTGAAATTGGCACCTCCTCGGGATCCAAAAGGAGCAAAGTACCCAGCACCCACAAAAAAAGCTTCTGTCCAGGTTCGCTGAAAATTATCTTGCCCATAATTATAGGCATTCCAATTGATGGATTCCATTTCGGAATAGGCAAAGATATTGGGGAGTACGTTGTAGCGTGCGAAAGCCCGCCCTCCAAAAGAAGATCCAGCAGCACCTTGGAAACGGTTGTCATCGTAGTACTGGTAGGTAGCTCCTAGACCAGTTGAAAACTTGGGGCTGAGCATTACTCCTGCCAAAGGAGAAAGGTCAATTAAGGTGACTGTCCCGAGTTGAAGGCCTATGTTTCCTCCATAATACACTCGATCCTTAAATGAAAATTTGGCTTCAGGATCAATCTCCCGTTGCGCATAGGATGCGAAATGAACTCCAAAAAATAGAAGTAGGGAAATCCCAAGAAGCTTATTTCTCAACGACCACATACAAATCCTCCGTAGGCTTCTTCATGAGGTATTTTTCTCGGGCAATCTTTTCCAAAAGTTCAGGATTACCAAAAAGCTCTTTGCGCTCCTGTTGAATTTGGACTTTTTTCTGCTTGTAAAACTCTTTATGTTCCTCTAGCTCCCAAAGCTGCTTGGTAAGCCTCCAATGGGTCGGTAGGTTGTTGGAGTCAATAAAGATCATCCATACCAAAAAAGACAGGGTCGCCAAAACGTAAAAATTACTGCTGTATTTGATGACTTTTTTCATGGGGCGCTCTTTGGATCACTAAGTTACAAAAATCATGCAAAAAAAAGACAGTCCCGAATATTCAGGACTGTCGATTTATAATTAAGAAAGCTGATTATTTCAATCTTCCTTTAAATACTGCAGAATCTCCCAATTGCTCTTCGATACGAAGCAGTTGGTTGTATTTAGCCATACGGTCGGAACGAGAAGCAGATCCGGTTTTGATTTGTCCGCAATTCACAGCCACAGCCAAATCAGCGATGGTAGAATCCTCTGTTTCTCCAGAACGGTGAGACATCACCGCTGTAAATCCAGCCTTGTGCGCCATGCTGATTGCATTCAAGGTTTCAGTAAGCGTACCGATCTGATTTACCTTAACTAGGATGGAGTTAGCCGACTTTTCTTCAATTCCACGCTTCAAGAAGCTGACATTGGTTACAAATAAGTCGTCCCCTACCAATTGGATTTTAGATCCAATTTTGGCAGTTAGCATAGACCAACCTGCCCAATCTTCTTCTGCACAACCATCTTCGATGGAGTCGAGTGGATATTTTTCAGTAAGCTCAGCCAAATAAGCTACTTGCTCTTCTCTGGAACGAATCTTCCCATTTGGTCCTTCAAACTTGGAGTAGTCGTACTTCCCGTCTTTGTAGAATTCAGAAGATGCACAATCCAAAGCAATGGTCACATCGTCGCCAGGACGGTAGCCTGCCTTGCTGATCGCATCAAGAATGCAAGCAAGTGCTTCTTCAGTACCGCCTGAGAAATTCGGTGCAAAACCACCCTCGTCCCCTACTGCAGTACTCAAATGCTTGTCATGAAGAATTTTCTTCAAGTTGTGGAAGATCTCAGCACCCCAACGGATTGCTTCTGAGAAGCTGCTTGCACCAATTGGGCGAACCATAAATTCCTGGAAGGCAATCGGAGCATCGGAGTGGGAACCGCCATTGATGATGTTCAACATCGGCACAGGAAGTGTATTGGCATTCACACCACCGATGTAGCGGTAAAGTGGCTGTCCAGATTCCATAGCAGCAGCCTTGGCTACGGCAAGGGAAACTCCCAAGATGGCATTAGCTCCCAACTTACTTTTGTTGGAAGTTCCGTCCAAATCAATCATGATCTGGTCGATGGTGTTTTGTTCAAAGACATCCATACCCACCAATTCAGGCGCGATGACATCGTTCACATTGGAAACGGCTTTCAAAACGCCTTTACCTAGGTATTTACTCTTATCTCCATCGCGGAGTTCTACCGCTTCATTTATTCCAGTGGAGGCACCGCTAGGTACCGCAGCTCTTCCGAAAGCCCCATTTTCAGTCACTACATCTACCTCTACGGTAGGATTTCCTCTTGAATCAAGGATTTGTCTTGCATGAATGGATTGAATCAACGTCATGTGTTTACAGGTTTGTTAGAATTAGTTTTTAGTAATCAAAGATATAAAGTCATCAAATAAATAGCGGGAATCGTGCGGTCCTGGAGAAGATTCCGGGTGGTATTGCACTGAAAAAGCAGGTTTATTTTTCAACTTAATTCCTGCTACGGTATTGTCATTGAGGTGCACGTGTGTGATTTCTACTTCTGCATTTTTTTCAGCATCGGCACGTACCACATTGAATCCATGATTCTGGGAAGTGATTTCACTTTTTCCAGTCATCAAGTTTTTGATCGGATGGTTGAGTCCACGATGGCCATGGTGCATTTTGTAGGTAGAAATTCCCACCGCTTCAGCTAGGAGTTGGTGTCCCAAGCAAATCCCAAAAACAGGCTTATTGGTTCCCAAAATATCTTTAACCGTTTCTACGGCATAATGCATGACCGCTGGATCTCCAGGACCATTGGAAAGGAAATAGCCCTGAGGCTTCCAGGTTTCCATTTCAGCAAGGGAAGTTTTGGCAGGATACACTTTGCAATACACCCCACGAGAGGCGAGATTACGGAGGATATTGGTTTTGATTCCGAAATCAAGGCAGGCCACTTTAATGGGCGACGCTGGGTCTCCAAAAAAGAAGGGTTCTTGAGTACAAACCTTAGAGGATAGCTCTAGCCCATTCATATCTGGAACTTCAGCAAGTTTTTGCTTCAGTCCGTCCAAGTTTCCTTCAAATTCCGAACTGATAATGGCATTCATGGCTCCTGCATCTCTAAGATGACGAACCAGCTTGCGGGTATCTATATCGGCAATGCCCGTAATGCCAGCAGTGACCAAATAGTCTTGCAAGGAACCCGAGGCATCTAGTCGGGAAAAAACATCTGAGAAACTATTGACCACTATGCCCGCTACGCAAGGTGCCGCAGACTCTACCTCATCTGGATGTACGCCATAGTTCCCAATGTGGGAAGTGGTAGTGACTACGATTTGACCAGTGTAGGAAGGATCAGTATAAATCTCCTGGTAACCAGTCATTCCGGTGTTAAAGCAGATTTCGCCGCCATTGGTTCCGGGTGAGCCGATGAGAGTCCCCGAGAAGACCGTACCATCTGCAAGAAGAAGTGTAGCTTTTTGTTTAGTCATTTCTAAGAAAGTTGCCCAAAGTTAATAAATCTTAGGGAGGGAGAGATGCCGCTAGGGAATAAAAAAAAGGATTGAACGACGTCCAATCCTTTTAGTTGTGAAATTGCTTTCAACTTATTTTTCTTCAGTTTCGCCTTCTTCAGAAGCCTCAGCAGCTGGAGTCTCTTCAGAAGCTGCTTCTGCCACAGGAGCTGCAGTTTCTTCAACTACTTCCGCTTCTGCAACTGGAGCTTCTTCTACTTCATCTACTACAGGAGCAGGAGCGGCTTCCACCTTAGCTGCCTTAGGAGCAGCAGGGGCAGGAGTGCTAGTTGCCTCACCGCTAGATCTTCTAGATCTACGGGTAGTCTTCTTAGCAGGCGCTGCATCTTTCAACATCAATTCGTTGAAATCTACTAGTTCGATGATGCACATTTCGGCGTTATCACCCAGACGGAACCCAGTTTTAATAATTCGGGTGTATCCTCCTGGACGAGTTCCTACTTTCTCAATTACTTCACCAAAGAGGGCTTTGATGGCCTCTTTGCTTTTCAAGTAGGAGAAAGCAATTCTTCTATTGTGCGTGGTATCTTCTTTTGCTCTGGTTACCAGAGGCTCCACAAACTTCTTCAATTCTTTCGCTTTGGCAAGCGTAGTAGATATACGCTTGTGAAGAATCAGGGAAGCTGCCATATTGGAAAGCATTGCTTTTCTATGCGAAGCAGTTCTACCAAGGTGGTTAATTTTCTTACCGTGTCTCATTTTAATTATTCTTCATCAAGTTTGTACTTAGAAATGTCCATACCAAAGGTTAGACCTTTCTCCTGGATCAATTGCTCTAGTTCGGCCAAAGATTTTTTACCGAAGTTTCTGAATTTCATCATATCTGAAATTTCAAGTCTAGCAAGATCTCCAAGAGTTCTCACATCGGCAGCTTTCAAGCAATTAAAGGCACGAACCGAAAGGTCGAGGTCCCCTAAAGAAGTCTTGAGAAGCTTACGCATGTGAAGGAATTCCTCATCGATAGGCTCTGGTTCAGCAACTCCAGTAGAGTCAAGAACCATGGTTTGATCAGAGAAGAGCATGAAGTGCTGGATCAAGATCTTAGCTGACTCCTGTAAGGCTTTCTCTGGGTGGATAGACCCATCGGTATGCACTTCTAGAATCAATTTTTCAAAATCCGTCTTTTGCTCAACTCGAGTATTTTCAACGCTGTACTTTACATTTTTAATTGGTGTAAAGATGGCGTCAATTGCAATTTGTCCGAAAACCTGATCTTTTGGTTTGGATTCTTCAGCAGGCAAATACCCTCTTCCTTTTTCGATAGTTAATTCAATCTCGAAATTTTTGTTCTGGTCAATGTGACAGATTACCAATTCCGGATTCAATACTTCGAAAGAAGAAGTGAACTTAGCAATGTCCCCTGCTGTGAAAACAGACTGATTTTTGAGCTCTACTGCAATCTTTCCATCAAATGCATCGTGCACTTTTTTGAATCGAACCTGCTTCAAATTCAAAATGATGTCTGTCACATCTTCTACTACACCCTCTACGGTAGAGAATTCATGAACCACTCCTGGAATTTTGATAGAAGTGATGGCGTATCCCTCCAAAGAAGATAGTAGAATTCTTCTTAGGGCGTTACCTATAGTAACTCCATAGCCTTTCTCAAGTGGTTTGAATGTGAACAAGCCATGAAAATCATCGGCTTTTTCCATTACCACTTTCTCGGGCATTTGAAATGCTAGTATGGACATATATTTCGTTCTGTTTTAGCTGAAAATAGTGAAATATTACTTAGAGTAAAGTTCGACGATGAGCTGTACTTTGATATTCTCAGGAATATCATCTCTTCCAGGAACCGTCACGAATTTACCAGACATCGAGGCATTGTCCCACTCTAACCAGGAATACCGAGATGTACCTCTACCAGCCAAACTGTTGGTGATAGCTTCGAGAGACTTAGAACGCTCTCTTACAGATACCACATCACCTGGCTTCAAGGTGTAAGAAGGGATGTTTACCAATTCTCCGTTAACCAAGATGTGCTTGTGTGATACAAGCTGTCTTGCTCCACGACGGGTTGGTGAAATACCCAAACGGTATACGGTGTTATCCAAACGAGCTTCAAGAAGCTGAAGTAGGTTTTCACCTGTGATACCTGATTTTCTAGAAGCAAGGTCAAACATCTTCGCGAATTGTCTTTCCAATACGCCATAGATGTATTTTGCTTTTTGCTTCTCTGCAAGCTGAACTGCATATTCAGACTGCTTCTTTCTTCTACCACGACCATGCATTCCTGGAGGGTAGTTTTTCTTTTGAAGTGCCTTGCTATGCCCTTCAATCGCTTCTCCAAATCTTCTGGAGATCTTTGCTTTAGGACCTGTATATCTTGCCATGCTATTACTTTTTTAAAGTTAAACTCTTCTACGCTTAGGTGGACGACAACCGTTGTGCGGCATAGGTGTTACGTCAATGATAGTCGTTACATCTAGACCTACGTTTTGCAAGGTTCTGATCGCTGATTCACGACCTGCGCCTGGACCTTTTACGAAAACCTCAATTTTTCTCAAACCGAGTTCGTAAGCTACTTGACCGCAGTTTTGTGCAGCCATCTGTGCAGCGTAAGGAGTATTCTTCTTGGATCCTCTGAAACCCATTTTACCGGCAGAAGCCCATGAGATCACTTGACCTGAGATATTGGTAATAGAGATAATGATATTGTTGAAGGAGGCTTTGATGTGCGCCTGACCTACAGCTTCTACCTTAACTACTCTTTTTTTACCCTTTGCTTTATCGTTTCTTTTCTGAGCCATAATCTAAATCAGATTTTATTTAGTTGCCTTCTTTTTGTTAGCAACAGTCTTACGCTTACCTTTTCTGGTTCTGGCATTGTTCTTAGTGCCTTGACCACGAACAGGAAGCCCTTTTCTGTGTCTCAAACCTCTGTAACATCCGATATCCATCAGACGCTTGATGTTTAATTGGATTTCCGATTTTAATGCACCCTCGGTTCTGAATTCTTCAGCGATGATGTTACGGATAGCGGTGGATTCCTCGTCGTTCCACTCACCAGCTTTCTTGTCTAAAGAGATACCGGCTTTGCTTAGGATCGCCTTGGCTGAACTTCTTCCAATTCCGAAGATGTAAGTAAGTCCAATTTCGCCGCGCTTATTGTCTGGTATGTCTACACCTGCAATTCTAGCCATGATTAACCTTGTCTTTGTTTATACTTAGGATTTTTCTTGTTGATGACGTAAAGTTTTCCCTTTCTTCTGATCAACTTACAGTCAGCACTTCTTTTCTTAATAGATGTCCTTACTTTCATTTGCTTTTTGTTTTACTTTTTGGCCAAATGGAATCTCGCTGACGAAGAAATCAATCCCGGAGGACATCCCTTCTTGCTCGACTTCATGTCAGTCTATTTATATCGATACACTATTCTGCCTTTGGATAAATCGTAGGGAGACAATTCTAATTTGACCTTATCCCCGGGAAGAATTTTGATGTAATTCATTCGCATCTTTCCAGAAATGTGAGCAATCAACTGATGTCCATTTTCAAGTTCTACTTTGAACATCGCATTGGACAAAGCTTCCACGATGGTGCCGTCTTGCTCGATTGATGTTTGTTTGGCCATATTAGAATTTAAAGTTCTCTTCTATGTATTTATGCGTTGTTAGTACTTCTGTTCTATCTTCAAATATTGCAATGGTATGCTCATAATGTGCGGATGGTTTCCGGTCTGCAGTTCGGATCGTCCATCCATCCTTCTCCTGGACAATATTTCGTGTTCCAAGATTAATCATGGGCTCAATTGCAATCACCATTCCTTGTTTCAACAAGGGGCCACTGCCTTTCTTGCCGTAATTGGGAACTTCAGGTGCCTCGTGAAGCTTTCGACCTAAACCATGTCCGACTAATTCTCGAACCACAGTGTAGCCTTTGGCTTCCACAAACTTTTGGATCGCATGGCCAATATCACCAACTCGATTTCCAAAAACAGCCTGTTCAATTCCCAAATAGAGCGAATCTTTGGTGGCGCTAAGTAATGCTAAGACAGAAGGGGGTACTTCACCTATGGGGTATGTATAAGCGGAATCGCTATGAAAACCTTGGTGAAAGACTCCACAATCTACTGAGATTATATCGCCATCTTTCAATTCATACTCGCTCGGAAAACCGTGAACCACTACTTCGTTCACCGAAATGCAGAGTGAGCTGGGAAAACCGTTGTAGCCCTTAAAGGAAGGTACTGCTCCGTGATCCCTAATAAACTCTTCAGCAATTTTATCTAAGAAAGAAGTCTTTACTCCTTTCTTGACATGCTTGGCGATTTCTCCGTGAGCTCTTCCAAGTATGTCGGCACTCTGTTTTATTTTTTCAACTTCTTCCGAAGTCTTGTAATGAATCATTCTTAAGCTACCTGAGCATTGGAAGGATTGTTCTTCACATTACCGCTTTTCATCATTCCCTCGTAGTGTCTCATCAACAAGTAACTTTCGATTTGACGAAGAGTATCCATAATTACCCCTACCATGATCAGCAAAGATGTGCCACCGAAGAACTGAGCAAACTCACCTCCTACACCTGCCACAATGGCAAGGGCTGGAAGAATGGCAACTGCAGCCAACAGAATGGAACCTGGAAGGGTAATTTTAGAAATGATGCTGTCAATAAATTCACCAGTAGGTGCACCTGGCTTCACACCGGGTACAAATCCTCCATTGCGCTTCATGTCTTCAGCAATTTGCTCCGGATTAACGGTGATCGCAGTGTAGAAGAACGTGAATACAATGATAAGCGTAGCGAAAAGCAAATTGTACTGCCAAGAAGTAAAGTCAGAGAAGGTAGTACCAATGTAGTTGGCAATATCACTCTCACCAGCCCAAATCTGAGCGATCAAAGCAGGAACAAACATCAAGGACTGTGCAAAGATGATTGGCATTACACCAGAGGCATTCACTTTGATGGGAATGTACTGACGCTGTCCACCATAAACTTTACCACCTACTACTTGCTTGGCATATTGTACAGGGATGCGACGGGTAGCCTCAGTCAAGGCAATCACACCCACAACTACGAAGAACAATACCAGTGCTTCAATGATTAACAAAAGCATTCCAGAAGATCCTTTTTCCAAACCTTCCGCAATCAATGCTCCCGGGAATCGAGAGATAATCCCGATCATGATCAACATAGAAATACCGTTACCAATGCCTTTCTCAGTGATTTTCTCTCCCAACCACATACAGAACATAGTGCCTGCTGCAAGTAATACTAGAGAGCTAAACATGAAAAGAGAAGTATCAATCATCACAGCTCCAGTTGGTAGAATGGTCGCAGTGACATATCCTATACCTTGAGCGATGGTGATCGCAATGGTCAGCACGCGGGTGATTTGATTGATTCGCTTTCTCCCGGACTCCCCATCCTTCTGCATTTTCTGAAAATAGGGCACCCCGACAGTCAACAACTGCAACACGATAGAAGCAGAGATGTAGGGCATAATTCCTAGACCAAAGATGGAGGCATTGCTAAATGCTCCCCCTAGAAAAGTATCAATCAAACCGAAGATTCCTTCAGGAGCCTCACCCAATTTGGATGCGTCTACCCCAGGAAGCACGATGAATGATCCTAATCTAAAGATGATGAGGAATCCAATGGTATTGAAAATCCTCACTCTCAAATCTTCGATTGAGAATATATTCCGAACTGTCGTAATAAACTTTTTCATTTAATTAAAGCTTGGTTACTGTACCACCCAAAGCCTCAACTGCAGCTACTGCTGAAGCAGAGAATTGGTGCGCACTCACGTCTAACTTGGATGTCAATTGACCGCCGCCGAGAATCTTAATTTTGTCATTCTTAGAAGCCAACCCGTGTGATACGAGAGTTTCAAGTGTAACAGAAGTAAGTTTAAATTGCTCTGCAAGGGCTTGCAAGGTATCCAAATTTACTGGTTTGAACTCAATCTTGTTCAAGGATTTGAAGCCAAACTTAGGCACACGTCTTTGAAGAGGCATTTGACCACCTTCAAAGCCAATCTTAGATTTGTAACCAGATCTAGATTTAGCACCTTTATGACCTCTTGTGGAAGTTCCACCTCTACCAGAACCGGTACCACGACCAATTCTTTTGCGGTTTTTGGTTGATCCTTCAGCTGGAGTTAATGTATTCAGTTTCATAGTTAAGCTTCCTCCACTTTTACAAGGTGATTCACTTTATTTACCATTCCAGCAATTTGTGGAGTATTTTCAACTACCACAGACTTGCTGATACGTCCTAGTCCAAGTGCAACGATAGTTGCTTTTTGATCCTTGGGTCTATCGATCGTACTTTTTACCTGTGTGATTTTGATCTTTGCCATGTTGCTTACCCGTTAAAAACTTTAGCCATTTTAACTCCTCTTTGCTGAGATACCGCGATGGCATCACGCAATTGCACTAGGGCATCAATGGTAGCTTTTACCACGTTGTGTGGGTTAGACGAACCCTTGGACTTTGCCAATACGTCAGTGACGCCAGCAGATTCCAAAACGGCACGCATCGCACCACCTGCAATTACACCTGTACCGGCCGCAGCTGGTTTGATCAATACTAGACCTCCACCAAATTTTCCAATTTGCTCGTGAGGGATAGTACCTTTCAATACAGGCACTTTCACTAGGTTCTTTTTAGCATCTTCAATGCCTTTGGTGATCGCATCAGTTACTTCATTGGCTTTGCCCAATCCATAACCTACTACTCCTTGTCCGTCACCAACTACTACAATTGCAGAGAATGAAAATCTTCTACCACCTTTAACCACTTTGGCTACTCGGTTGATAGCAACTACTTTCTCTTTTAATTCAGTATCTGTAGCCCGAATGGGTTTTCTTTTTATCTGAGACATATCGATTAGAATTTAAGGCCCCCTTCTCTGGCACCGTCAGCCAAAGCTTTCACGTTACCATGGTACAAGTAGCCATTACGGTCAAATACTACTTCAGACACTCCATTTGCTACTGCTCTTTCCGCAAGCTTCTTGCCTACTTCTTTGGATACAGTTACATTGGTGTTGGCCTTAGCACCAAGCTCTTTGGAAGAGGCTTGTGCAAGGGTCTGACCTTTAAGGTCATCCACCAACTGGGCATAGATGCCTGTATTACTTTTGAAAACTGACAGACGTGGTCTGGAATCAGTACCGGAGATTTTTCTACGGATACCTCTTTTGATTCTAAGTCTTCTGGAACTCTTATTAAATGCCATAACTTATTATTTTTTACCAGCAGTTTTACCAGCCTTACGTCTAACAATTTCACCAACAAAGCGCACACCTTTTCCTTTGTAAGGTTCGATCTTACGAAGAGAACGGATTTTTGCAGCTACCTGACCGATCAACTCCTTGTCAATTCCCTGAAGGGTGATGACTGGGTTCTTACCTTTCGGCGTGTCAGTTGCCAAAGAAATTTCTTTGGGTAGTGCCATAAAAATACTGTGCGAGTAGCCTAAGCTAAGCTCAAGTATTTGCCCTTGGTTGGAGGCTTTGTAACCTACACCGACCAATTCCAAATCTTTCTTGTATCCTTCAGAAACACCAATCACCATGTTGTTGATCAATGATCTGTAAAGACCGTGCAAAGACTTGTGTCTTTTGGATTCGGTAGGTCTCACAAGAATAATTTCTTGCCCCTCTACGCTCACCTGAATATCGGGATTCACATCCTGAGTCAGGGTACCCTTTGGACCTTTAACAGTGACAGTTCCATGAGCTGACACGTCTACAGTAACACCGCTGGGTATATTTATTGGTTTTTTACCTATTCTAGACATAATCGTAAATTAATATACGTAACAAAGTACTTCGCCTCCGATACCTTCGGTACGGGCCTCTTTGTCTGTCATTACCCCTTTAGAGGTAGAGACGATAGCGATACCCAAGCCATTGATGACTCTTGGTAGCTCGTCGTGCTTGACATATTTTCTTAAACCTGGCGTACTTACACGCTCAAGGCTCACAATTGCGTTTTGCTTGGTAACAGGATTAAACTTCAAAGCGATTTTGATAAGGCCTTGAGGTCCGTTGTCTTCAAACTTATAGTTTTGAATGTATCCCTTCTCGTGCAATACTTTGGTGATCTCCTTCTTGATGTTGGAGGCAGGTATCTCAACAATACGATGAGAAGCCTTGATGGCATTTCTCAATCGGGTTAGATAATCAGCTATTGGATCGGTCATGTTTTTCTATTGTCTAGCACCCCCGAATTGGGCGTGCAAAGTTACGAATTGATTTTTAGAATAAAAATTACTGTCGTTATTTTACCAGCTAGACTTAGTCAAACCAGGAATCTTACCCGCAGAAGCCATTTCTCTGAAAGTAACCCTGTTGATACCAAACTTTCTCATGTATCCTTTCGGACGACCAGTAAGTTTACATCTGTTGTGAAGTCTTACCGGAGAAGCGTTCTTTGGTAATTTATCAAGTGCTTCGTAATCGCCAGCAGCTTTAAGCGCGGCTCTTTTCTTGGCATACTTGGCTACCAAGTGTTCTCTTTTTCGCTCGCGAGCTTTGATTGACTCTTTTGCCATGATTATTCAGGATTATTTTTGTTAACGAAAGGCATACCTAGAGCTTTCAAAAGCGCAAAAGCTTCTTCATCTGTAGCCGCAGTAGTTACGAAAGTGATATCCATACCGGTAATTTTAGTTACCTTCTCGATAGAGATCTCAGGGAAAATGATTTGTTCTGTAACTCCTAGCGTGTAGTTGCCACGTCCATCAAATCCTTTGTCAGAAATTCCTTTGAAGTCACGTACACGTGGCAATGCCACAGTAGTCAAACGATCAAGGAATTCATACATTTTCTCGCCTCTCAAAGTTACCTTAGCACCGATCGGCATGTTCTCTCTCAACTTAAAGTTAGAGACTGCGATCTTAGACTTAGTCGCTACAGCACGCTGACCAGTGATCAAAGAAAGTTCTTCAACTCCCTGATCAACCAATTTCTTGTCTGCTACTGCTGCACCGATCCCTTTATTCAAGACAATCTTGGTGAGCTTAGGCACTTGCATAATGGAAGAGTACTGAAACTTCTCCTTCAACGCAGGTACTACCTCATTCAAGTAGGTTACTTTTTTTCTTGGATTAGCCATTGATCACCTCCCCAGTTTTCTTTGAATACCTAACTAATTTACCATTCTCGCCAGTCTTACGACCTGTACGAGTTGCTTCACCTGTTTTAGGATCGACAAGCATCAAGTTACTGATGTGAAGCGCTGCTTCTTTCTTCTCGATACCACCCTGCGGCTTAGCTGCAGTAGGCTTCACGTGCTTGGTGATCATGTTGATCCCTTCCACGATGGCTCTTCTTTTCTCTGTATCAATGGATTGAACCTTACCGGTTTTTCCTTTGTCATCTCCAGAGATCACCTTTACAGTATCTCCAGTTTTGATGTGCAGCTTAGGCTGCTTGTTGAATTTTCTTTCCATGATTAAAGTACTTCAGGGGCCAAGGAAATGATTTTCATGAACTGCTTTTCTCTGAGCTCTCTAGCTACAGGGCCGAAAATACGGCTACCTCTAGGCTCATCGTTGTTGTTCAACAACACGGCAGCATTGTCTTCAAATCGAATATAGGAACCGTCCTTACGACGAATTTCTTTTTTCGTTCTTACGATAACCGCTTTAGAAACGGTACCTTTTTTCATGTTGCTGGAAGATAGGGCTGACTTTACAGTCACGACTACTTTATCACCGATAGAAGCGTAACGCTTCTTAGTTCCTCCCAACACGCGGATGACCAATACCTCTTTGGCACCGGAGTTATCCGCAACGCTTAGTCTGGATTCTTGTTGTATCATGATTACTTAGCCCTTTCTATAATTTCAACTAATCTCCAACGCTTATTTTTGCTCAGCGGACGGGTTTCACTGATTTTAACCACATCACCTGGGTTGCATTCGTTCTTCTCGTCATGAACCATGAATTTGGTAGTCTTGGCAACAAACTTGCCATAGATTGCGTGCTTTACACGACGCTCTACAGCTACAGTAATGGACTTGTCCATCTTGTTGCTAACGACTTTACCAACTCTCTCTTTGCGAAGATTTCTCTCAATCGTAGCCATTTTCTTTTCTGTTAGCTAGTTATTTGGAAACTAAAGCAGTTTTCAATCTTGCGATGAAACGCTTAGCCTCTCTGATTCTATTAGGATTCTCAATAGGAGAAATCGCATGAGCAAATTTCAATTTGCTCAGATTCTCCTGCTCGGCGACAATTCGCTCGGCAATGTCACTTGCTGAAAGTGATCTGATTTCAGTGTTTTTCATAGTTCCTGATTATTCAGCGTAGTCTCTTCTTACAACAAATCTCGTACTTACAGGCAGCTTCTGCTGTGCAAGTCTTAGTGCCTCTTGAGCAGTCTCCAGGCTCACGCCTGTAGCTTCGAAAAGGATTGTACCTGGCTTGATAACGGCCACCCAGTATTCTGGAGCACCCTTACCTTTACCCATACGAACCTCTGCGGGCTTTTTTGTGATCGGTTTGTCAGGAAAAATCCTTATCCAAACTTGACCTTCTCTCTTCATAGCTCTTGTCATGGCAATACGTGCTGCCTCGATCTGGCGAGAAGTAATCCATCCTGGCTCAAGGGATTTAATGCCAAAGTTGCCAAAAGAGAGCTCGTGCCCTCTTTGCGCAAGACCTTTGACACGGCCCTTGTGCATTTTCCTATATTTAGTTCTTTTCGGCTGTAACATGATTTCTCACTTGGAAAGGGAAAATTAGTTTCTTTTTCTGCGTTTTGGACCGTCTTTCTCACGTCCTTTTGGAGCTGGCGTACGCTGACCTTTCGGCTCGTTTGCTGCACCCTGGTTTGGAGAAAGGTCTCTTTTTCCGTACACCTCACCCTTGAAGATCCAGACCTTGATGCCGATCAATCCGTACACAGTAAGTGCTTCAGATAGGGCATAATCGATGTCTGCTCTAAGCGTGTGAAGAGGAATTCTTCCCTCTTTGTACATTTCAGAACGGGCCATTTCGGCTCCGCCCAATCGGCCAGAAAGCTTAACTTTAATTCCTTCAGCGCCCACTCTCATGGTGGCTGCTATCGCCTGCTTCATTGCACGGCGGAAAGATATTCTAGCTTGAAGTTGCTGTGCGATAGACTCACCCACCAATTTGGCATCCATTTCGGGACGCTTAATTTCAAAGATATTGATTTGAATATCCTTGTTAGTGATCTTCTTTAGTTCCTCCTTAAGCTTATCTACTTCGGCACCACCCTTACCAATGACAACACCTGGTCTAGCAGTATGGATTGTCAAGGTGATTCTCTTAAGCGTACGCTCAATGATCACTTTGGCAATACCGCCTTTAGGTATTCTGGCAAGAACGTACTTACGGATTTGTTGATCTTCGTATAGCTTCTCAGCAAAGTCTTTCCCACCATACCAGTTGGAATCCCAGCCTTTGACTACACCAAGTCTAAATCCTATTGGGTTAATTTTTTGTCCCATAGTCTTTCTTAATTTGCCTTTTCGTTGTTTACTACTACATCAGCGGTAACTTCTTCAGTATTGAATGAATCAATAACGAGTGTTACATGATTGGATCTTTTGCGAATTCTGTGTCCACGTCCCTGAGGAGCAGTCCGAAGTCTCTTTAAAGAACGTCCTTCGTCAACCATGATGGTCTTTACGAAAAGATCAGCCTCTTCCAATTTCACTTCAGGATTTTTTGCTTGCCAGTTGGCTACCGCGGAAAGAACTAACTTCTCCAAACGGATTGCTGCGTGGTTGGGCGTGAATTTCAAAATACTAAGTGCCACACCTACGCGCTTGCCTCTCACCAAGTCTGCGACTAAACGCATCTTGCGAGGGGAGGTAGGAACATTTTTCAATCTTGCTAGTGCTTCCATGATTATCTCTTTCCTTTATCTTTTTTAGCAATGTGGCCACGGAAGTTACGAGTGGGTGCAAATTCACCCAATTTGTGACCTACCATGTTATCGGTTACAAACACAGGGATAAATTTATTCCCGTTATGCACAGCGAAGGTATGTCCTACGAAATCTGGGGAAATCATAGATTTTCTTGACCAAGTCTTGATGACAGATTTCTTGCCAGACTCGTTCATAACATCTACTTTCTTCACCAGGTGGTGTTCGATATAAGGACCTTTTTTTAATGAACGTGCCATAATTACTTAGATCTTTTGCTGATGATGAACTTGTTTGAATACTTCTTGGGAGATCTGGTTTTCTTACCTTTCGCAAGAAGCCCTTTACGTGATCTAGGGTGACCACCTGAAGAACGGCCTTCACCACCACCCATAGGGTGATCTACTGGGTTCATCGCAACACCTCGAGTACGAGGTCTTACACCAAGCCAACGCTTACGCCCTGCCTTACCCAACACAACGTTCATGTGATCTGCATTGGATACAGTTCCTACTGTAGCCATACATACACCAAGAATAAGTCTCATTTCTCCTGAAGGAAGCTTTACCGTCACGTATCTAGAATCTCTAGCTACGATCTGCGCATATCCTCCAGCACTTCTTGCCAATGCACCACCTTTACCTGGTTTCAATTCCACGTTGTGTACAATTGTACCCATTGGAATGTTTGCCATGTGCATGGCGTTGCCCACTTCTGGTGCAACTTGCTCACCGGAAATCACTGTTTGTCCCACTTGCAAACCTTCCGGAGCGATAATGTAGGCCTTAGCACCGTCTGCATAATACAGTAGGGCAATACGGGCTGTACGGTTTGGATCGTACTCAATGCTCTTTACAGTAGCAGGTACACCAAACTTGTTACGCTTAAAGTCTACGATACGTAGTCTTCGCTTGTGACCACCACCAATGTAGCGAGCGGTCATCTTGCCTTCATTATTTCTACCACCTGTCTTCTTAACAGGAGCGAGAAGAGATTTCTCAGGCTTTGACGCAGTAATCTCGTCAAATGCAGGAGCTACTCTAAATCGGGTTCCTGGAGTTACAGGCTTTAATTTTTTAACTGCCATGATATTGATTCAATTAAAGTTCTCCGTAAAAATCAATTACTTCACCATCGGCTACTTGCACAATCGCTTTCTTGTAAGCATTGGTGAAGCCCGACACTACTTTATTGTTGGTGTATCTAGTCTTATGCTTCGCAGCATATCTCATGGTACGTACTGATACCACATGTACACCATACTTTTTCTCCACTGAAGATTTGATCTGAAGTTTGTCGGCAGTTTTTTCGACGATAAAGCCGTAAACTCCCTTTTCATTACCTGCAGATACTTTCTCTGTGATCAAAGGCTGTTTCAGAATTTCCATTGTCTTATTTCGATAAAATGGTTTCTAACTTACTTACAGATCCTTCGCAAAGTACCAATTGGTCAGCATGCAGGAGTTGGTAAGTATTTACATCATCTACGGTCACAACTTTTGCCTTTGGCAGGTTTCTGCTTGACAAAAACACATTCTTATTGTCTTCAGAAAGCACCAAAAGGGTCTTCTTGTCAGACAAAGAAAGGCCACTCAACAAAGCAATGTAGTTTTTGGTCTTTGGTGCGTCAAATGACACATCCTCCAATACCATCAAACTGTTTTCTTTTACCTTGTAGGCTAGCGCTGACTTACGCGCCAGTTGCTTCACTTTTTTATTTAGTTTGAAGGAGTAGTCTCTTGGTCTTGGACCAAATACTCTACCTCCACCACGGAAGTTTGGAGCCTTCAAAGATCCAGCACGAGCACCACCGGTACCTTTTTGCTTCTTGATCTTCTTAGTAGAACCAGCTACTTCGTTTCTTTCTTTTGATTTGTGAGTTCCCTGTCTCTGGTTGGCCAGGTATTGCTTCACATCCAGGTAAATGGCGTTATCGTTGGGCTCAATGCCAAAGATTTCGTCAGAAAGACTCACCTTTCTACCTGTATCTTGTCCTTTGTGATTAATTACTGCTAATTCCATGGCTTACTTCTCCAGAATAACAAATGAATTTTTTGGACCAGGTACGGAACCAGAAACCAAGATTAGGTTTTGCTCTGCGTACACTTTCAACACACGTAGGTTGGCTACCGTTACACGATCGCCACCTGTTCTACCCGCCATACGCATACCTTTAAATACACGAGAAGGCCAAGAACAAGCACCAATTGAACCAGGGTGTCTTGCTCTGTTGTGCTGACCGTGAGTTTGTCCACCCACACCAGCAAAACCGTGACGTTTTACAACACCTTGGAATCCTTTACCTTTTGAAGTACCAACAGCATCCACGAAGTCACCTTCCTCGAATAGCTCTCCTGCACTTACTGTCTTTCCGAGTTCAACCTGACCCTTAAAGTCTCTGAACTCAACAACTTTCTGCTTAGGGGTGGTACCGGCCTTTTTGAAATGGCCGATTAGTGGCTTAGGAGTGTTTTTCTCCTTGCGCTCACCGAATCCCAACTGCACT
>JAXISU010000003.1:0-18284 GCA_034680425.1 Cyclobacterium sp. | reverse complement strand
TGCAAGTGAAAAGACCAGCGCTTCATGTCCTCGTAAAAATCGGGCAAGTAGGGATTGTTATCCACTGCCTCAAATTCAGCTTTCCAGCCGTAATGTTTTGCTAATTTTTCGGTAAGCGTGGTTTTTCCGCTGCCAATATTTCCAGATACTGCTAAATGCATGGGGGTAGTTTTTACTTTGAAAATCTAGGGGAAACGGGGTAGTCTTTGGTGCCAGCAGGGTAGCAATAAAATCCTTCCCCTGATTTTGCGCCCTTGAATCCAGCCGTGACCATGTTGATCAAGAGAGGACAGGGAGCATATTTTGGGTTACCAAAGCCGTCATGTAGTACGCGCAATATGGAAAGGCATACATCCAAACCGATAAAATCTGCGAGTTGAAGGGGTCCCATGGGATGTGCCATGCCCAACTTCATCACCGTATCGATCTCCGAAACCCCAGCCACTCCTTCGTATAAGGTGTAGATGGCCTCATTAATCATCGGCATCAAAATTCGGTTGGCCACAAATCCTGGGTAGTCATGAACTTCGACGGGCACTTTATCCAATTGAAGGGAAAGTTGCATGATCTGGGCTGTAATTTCTGCTGAAGTAGCATAGCCTCGAATCACTTCGACCAACTTCATGACAGGAACCGGGTTCATAAAATGCATCCCGATCACTTGTGTAGGTCGCTGAGTTACCGCAGCGATCTGGGTAATCGAAATAGAGGAGGTATTGGATGCCAATATTGCTGAAGCAGGCGCCAATTGGTCCAATTGGCGGAAGAGTTCTAACTTAATGTCAACATTTTCAGTTGCCGCCTCTACGACCAGATCGGCATGTTTTACGCCAGACGCTAGGTCTGTATGAGTTTCAATACGCTGTAAGGCCGACGCCTTTTCGGCCTCACTCAAGGTCCCCTTAGTTACCTGACGGTCCATGTTTTTGGAAATGGTCGCCAAAGCCTTGGTCAGTTGCTCAGCAGAAAGATCCACCAAGGAAACAGCAAACCCTTGCTGCGCAAATAGGTGAGCAATCCCATTGCCCATGGTACCCGAACCGATGACGCTGATGTTTTTCATGGAGTTAAAATCTTAAGAAAGTCTATTGGGTTTGTTCTGAATTGTAGTTTTCAAAACTACGGGTAAGGCGTGCGATTTCCAACTCGGCTTCTTCCTTTCTGGTGAGGGGTCAATTTTTATCGTCCTGCAAATAGGATTAATCTTTACCTTTGCCAGATGAAAGAACTTGGACTGGTCAACCGCTTACTAATTAACCGATTTACAGATTTTGGGGCGTATTTAGCGCTTAGTGATGGGGATGAAGTCTTGCTTCCTAAAGGCTACTTGACCGGGGAAGAGCAAGCTGGAGATGAGGTGACTGTTTTTGTGTATACAGATAGTGAAGACAGACCAGTTGCTGTGACCGATACCCCACTACTACTTTTGGATGAGTTTGGGGTATTGACCTGCAAGGAAGTTACCTCCTTTGGGGCTTTTATGGATTGGGGTCTGTTGAAAGATCTTTTTGTGCCCAATTCAGAGATGGCAAAGCCAATGACCGCAGGTCAAAAATACTTAATAAGGCTCTGTGCGGATTACAGATCCAATCGATTGATTGGCGTCAGTAAGTATCGGGAATTTATGTATCCTGCACCCAAGGACTACATGCCAGGAAACGAATGCCAGGGCTTGATTTTTGAAAAAACAGATTTGGGTTACAAGGTTTTGTTGGAGGAGCGTTACGAAGGACTACTTTATGCCAATGAGGTTTTTCAAGACTTGGCCCTAGGGGAAACTCGAAAACTTTGGGTGAAAAAACGAAGAGAAGATGGAAAACTTGATCTTCAGTTGCTTCCATTCGGTCGGGTGAAGTACGAAGAGGGGTCGGAGAAAATCCTTCAACTGCTTCAAGAAAAAGGCTTTTTGCCTTTGCATGACAAATCCGAGCCAGAGGCAATTCAAAAGGCCTTGGGGATGAGCAAAAAGCAGTTTAAGCAGTGTATCGGACAATTGTACAAAGCCCAAGAGATTACCATCCATGAAGATGGTATTTCCCTTAGTAAAGATTGATCGTCTTTGAATAAATCTACTGGCTCAATTTAGCACACTCTCGTAAGTCCTCCGATGTCCCTAGATCTAGAAAAGTTTAATAAGGAGAGTAAGTCGGAATTTCCGGCGAACAAAAAAATCAAGGACAAGATCAAGGCTACTCGTCCTAAAAATCTCGATGCCAGATTTCAGCAAGCCCATGACGAGGTTTTTTCAAAGGTAGACTGTTTGGATTGTGCGAATTGCTGCAAGACCACGAGTCCCATTCTCATTCAAACGGACATCGATCGACTTTCCAAGGTTTTTCGGATGCGTTCCAGTGAATTTATCGACACCTATCTTTTTCGTGATGAGGATGGAGATTACGTGTTTAAGGGTGCTCCTTGTCCCTTTTTAGGGGAGGACAATGGGTGTTTGGTCTACGAAGACCGTCCAAAAGCTTGCAGAGAATACCCGCATACCGATCGCAAGAACATGCTCGGAATCATGGATTTAACCCTGAAAAATACCTTAGTGTGTCCAGCGGTGCTCAAAATATTTTACGAGATCGGCAAAGATTATAAGAAGTAAAGGAATAGTTTTGCTTTTTTAGCAAACGAAAAAGTCCCATTAAACTATGAATGTTTCGGATACTCAGTTTTTAGGAGTAGATGTTGGAGGTACACATCTCAAAATCGGATTAGTAGATAGATCTGGTACCCTCTGTGAATTTTTCAAGGAGGATACCACAGCTTATCGAGAACATGCTGATGGTTTTGGACCCAATTTTGTGGAAGTGATTGGTACCTATCTCGCCAAGTTTCCTCAAGTTAAAAAAGTAGGAATTGGTCTTCCAGGCATGATTAGCAAGGACCGAATGACTCCACTTGAAATTCCTGCCATTCCTGATTTGAATAACTATGCATTAAAGGCAACCCTTAAAGCAAAATACCCCAATCACGATTTTTTCCTTGAAAATGACGCTGCAGCTGCGGCTATTGGAGAATTTCAATTTGGAAAAGGAACAATCTCTTCGAATTTCTTATTCATCACCATGGGGACAGGCATAGGCAGTGCCTTGGTTTTGGATGGTCAAGTATTCAAAGGATCTCGAGGAAATGCTTTGGAAATGGGGCACATGCTCTCACGAGGCAATGCTGGGCTAGAAACTTTAGTAGGTCGTCAAGGTATATTAAAGATAATGGCCAATTTGATTGCCGCTTATCCAGAAAAGGCAGGGGAATTGGTAGGTAAGGAACTGGGAACCCACCTTTTGGTAGACACGGCGCGAACTGGAAACGAGGTTTCGCTAATGGTGTTTAAAGAAGTTGCCGAAATTATCAGTGAGTCTATCGTATCGTCTATCCGAGTACTTGATGTGACAGATGTGTATTTTGGAGGCGGTATTGCTGCTGGATTGGAGTTTATGATGCCTACTATTGAATACAATACCCGAAAGTATTTGACGCCTTATTACGTGAAGGATTTGAAGTTGAAAAAGGCAACTCTTGAAAATAATGCGGGAACCCTTGGAGCGGCAGCTTTGTGCTTTATGGATTCAGGTCTGTAACTGT
This sequence comes from Cyclobacterium sp., assembly GCA_034680425.1. Taxonomy (GTDB): domain Bacteria; phylum Bacteroidota; class Bacteroidia; order Cytophagales; family Cyclobacteriaceae; genus Algoriphagus. Next base: position 14,699 of record JAXISU010000003.1, on the reverse strand, counting down.
TACCTCGGAAACTTTGCTCAATGCATTCATTCGAAAAAGAACTCGCAAGGGTTCTTTTTTTTGTTCTACCCCTGCGCAATCTGAGCTGGGTTCAAGGAAATAAAAGAAAAAACTCTGGCTTTTGTCCACGAGCTCCACCCGATCTGGTCTTCCAAAAGTCTTGATTAGGGCTTGGTTGTCAATTCCTAAAAATTGGTTTTTGATGGTTCGAAACTCTTCCAAGTCTTGCATGCGTAATCCCTTGCATCCATAGCGATCTGATTTCCAGTTGTCTAAATTGATTTTTCCTGCTTCCACAGCAGAGCTGCAAGAGCTGAGCCAACCGAAAAGGAAAAGGGCGATAAGCAGAACTGAGTTTTTCATTTTTGAGGTTTTGAAAGCCTAAAGATCGTTGGATTTTTGGTAGGGTATTGCGGTAAAGTTTCAAAAATTAAAGTTTGACTTAAATTGTCTCTTTTGAACACAAAGAAAGGGCCGAAGGTTTACTCAAATCGGTTATATTGCAGCTTCAATCCCACATTTCATGTTTTACAGATTCGGAAAAGTTTTCTATTTCTTAAGCGTTCTGGTTTTTCTCTTTGCGCTCTTGTATTTCTATGCTGCACTCCCTGAGCAGATTGGCATTCGGCTAGATGACCAAGGAGGCATTCTTCGCGAATATCCAAAAAGCACGTTTTTTTATGGTCTAGCGATTGGGTTTTTCATTTTGAACCTAGTGACGATTTATACCCCAAAAACTTTGGAGACTAAAACCAGTCAAAAATTGCATCGCTTATTTCCAATAGGAGATCCCTATCGAGATTATTTGTTGCTTTGGTTTTATTCTTTTGGAGGCTGGGTTAACGTGAGCTTGACTCTTGGGGCCTTGTTTGTTCATGCGATCAACAACCAAGAAGTGTTGAGTGCCAGCTCTTACAACCTTTGGTTTTATATGATGCCAATTATTCTTTTTGTTTGGGTTGGAGGTTTGTTTGTCTTGCTTTTCAAAAAATTCAAAGCCACTCAAGTGGGAATCAACTAGTCGATGGCAGAACAAGTAAATTATACCGAAGATAGCATCCGCTCACTGGATTGGAGAGAGCATATCCGCTTAAGACCAGGGATGTATATTGGTAAGTTAGGAGATGGAAGTGCTCCTGACGATGGAATCTACGTGTTGGTGAAGGAAATCTTGGATAACTCCATTGATGAACACATGATGGGGCATGGTCGGGTTATTGAAGTAAAAATCACAGAGCATAAAGTGGAAGTGCGGGATTACGGAAGAGGGATACCCCTTGGAAAAGTGATAGACTGCGTTTCAAAAATCAATACAGGTGGTAAGTACGATTCCGGAGCCTTCCAAAAATCGGTAGGCTTGAATGGAGTGGGTACCAAAGCGGTAAACGCTCTATCTGATTTTTTTAAGGTGCAATCCTTCCGTGAAGGAGATACCAAAGTGGCCGAATTTGAAAAAGGAATTCTGGTCAATGACCCACCTATAGGCAAATCATCTGATCGAAATGGAACCAAGATCGTGTTCTCTCCGGATGCCTCCATCTTCAAGAATTACCATTTTATTCCAGAATACCTGGAGAATCAGATGTGGAACTATGCCTACTTGAATGCAGGCTTGAGTATCCAATTCAATGGGAAGAAGTACTTCTCGGATCGAGGATTATTTGATTTGTTATCCAATAAAGTGGATGAGGAAAGTATTCGTTACCCCATCATTCATTTGAAAGGAAATGACATAGAGGTAGCGATTACCCACTCCGGAAGTTATGGGGAAGAGTACTATTCCTTTGTGAATGGACAGTACACTACCCAAGGAGGAACTCACCTAGCAGCATTTCGAGAAGCTATCGTAAAGACCATTCGGGAGTTTTACAAGAAAGATTTCGATGCTTCTGATATTCGACAGTCCGTGGTGGCTGCTATTGCGGTTCGGGTACAGGAACCTGTATTTGAATCCCAAACCAAGACCAAGTTGGGCTCTCAAAGTATTGGTCCGGATGGACCTACCCTCCGAACCTTTGTCAACGACTTCATCAAGACCGAACTGGATAACTATCTGCACAAAAACCCAGCAGCAGCCGATGCGCTATTGAAGCGAATCCTGCAGTCTGAGCGTGAGCGTAAGGAAATCTCCGGTATCAAGAAGTTGGCCAATGAGCGCGCCAAAAAGGCAAATCTTCACAATAAAAAGCTTCGAGACTGCCGAGTGCATTACGACGATCCGAAAGCAGAGGAGGATTTGAAAAATAAAACGATGCTATTCATCACCGAAGGAGATTCTGCTTCGGGTTCGATTACCAAAAGCCGGGATGTGCAATCCCAGGCCGTTTTTTCCCTTCGTGGTAAGCCGCTCAACTGCTTTGGAATGACTAAGAAGGTGGTTTATGAAAACGAGGAGTTTAACCTCCTTCAACATGCACTCAACATTGAGGACGGCATTGAAAATCTCCGTTACCGAAAGATTGTGATCGCTACCGATGCGGATGTGGATGGAATGCACATTCGTTTGTTGATCATGACCTATTTCCTTCAGTTTTTCCCAGATCTGGTGAAAAATGGGCATTTGTTCATTCTAGACACGCCTTTGTTTCGTGTGAGAAACAAGAAAGAAACGATCTACTGTTATTCTGATGAGGAGCGGCAACGGGCAATTCATAAGTTGGGAAATAAGCCTGAGATTACTCGATTTAAGGGTTTGGGTGAGATTTCCCCAGAAGAGTTTGGAACCTTTATCGGAGAGGATATCCGTTTGGATCCAATTCTACTCAATAAAGACACCAAAATTGTGGACCTGCTCACCTTCTACATGGGGAAAAACACCCCAGATCGGCAGGTATTTATCATTGATAATCTGCGTGTGGAGAAGGATTTGGCCCTTGACGACCCTAAAACTGAACAAGAAGAAGTGGATGCTGAGGTAGATGCCTAAGTTTCCTATTATTACCCCAATCCATATTCCTTAACCTTTGGATTACCCACATGAGTGACGATACCCCAATTTCTGAAAATACCGACAGCAGTTTGCACGGTTCCGTACCCGTAACTGGAATGTACAAGGACTGGTTCCTTGATTATGCATCCTATGTGATATTGGAACGGGCAGTGCCTGCCATAGAAGATGGATTAAAACCTGTGCAACGCCGCATCCTGCATGCCATGAAGGAAATGGATGATGGCCGATTCAACAAGGTGGCCAACATCATCGGTCAATCCATGCAGTACCACCCTCACGGTGATGCATCGATTGGTGATGCGATCGTCAACATGGGGCAGAAGGATCTCTTAATCGAAACTCAAGGTAACTGGGGGGATGTACGGACTGGAGACGGGGCCGCTGCGGCTAGATACATTGAAGCGCGACTATCCAAGTTTGCCTTAGACGTAGTCTTTAATCCGCAGACCACGGACTGGCAGCTATCCTACGATGGTCGAAAGCGTGAGCCAGTAACCCTACCAGTTAAGTTTCCCTTGCTTTTGGCGCAAGGAGTAGAGGGGATTGCGGTAGGATTATCTACCAAAATTTTGCCGCACAACTTTAGAGAGTTGATTGAAGCCTCAATTGAAATCCTCCGTGGCAACTCACCTCAGGTTCTACCTGATTTCCTTACGGGTGGTTTGGCAGACTTTTCGGATTACCAAGAAGGCTTGCGAGGTGGGAAAATAAAGGTTAGAGCACGAATTGAAGAGGATGCTAATAAAACCTTGTTAATTAAGGAAATACCATTTGGCACTACTACAGATTCTCTGATTGATTCCATCCTGAAGGCCAACGATAAGGGCAAGATCAAAATCAAAAAGGTGGTAGATAATACTGCCAAGGATGTAGAGATTCAGATTCAATTGGCTCCTGGAGTTTCCCCAGATGTGACCATTGATGCCTTGTATGCATTTACGGATTGTGAGGTATCCATATCCCCGAATGCTTGCGTCATCATTGATGAGAAGCCTGTTTTCTTAACTGTCAACCAGATATTAAAATACAACACCACCCAAACGAAGGAATTGCTTCGCAAGGAGCTTGAAATCCGTAAAGGGGAATTGTTGGAAAAACTCTTATTCTCCTCCCTAGAGAAGATTTTCATTGAAAATCGCATCTACCGAGACATAGAAGAGTGTATAACCTGGGATGCGGTATTGGAGGCTATCGATAGGGGATTGGATCCCTACAAGCCTGATTTTTACCGTACCATTGTACAGGAAGACTTGATTCGCTTGACTGAGATTAAAATCAAGCGCATATCCAAGTTTGATGCATTCAAGGCGGATGAGTTGATGAAGCGCCTTCAGGATGAGTTGAAACAAGTGAATTACAACTTGAAGCACTTGACTGATTTCTCAATTGCCTATTACCAAAACCTTCTGGATAAATACGGTAAAGGCAGGGAACGAAAAACTGAGATTAGAGCATTTGATACCATCCAGGCTGCTGTGGTGGCAGCAAACAACGCTAAGCTCTATGTCAATCGTGTAGATGGCTTTGTGGGCTACGGACTTAAAAAGGACGAGTACGTCTGTGAATGCTCTGATTTGGATGACATCATTGCCATTCGCCGAGACGGAAAGCTGGTCGTTTCCAAAATCCAGGAAAAGTTATTCATGGGCAAGGACATCGTCTATGTAGGTGTGTTTCGAAAGAATGACGAACGGATGACCTACAACTTCATCTATTTAGATGGGGTTTCAGGAAGGGCCATGGTCAAACGCTTTCAAGTAGGAGGGGTGACCCGTGACAAGGAATATGACCTGACCAAGGGTACCAAGGGATCCAAACTTATGTACCTCACGGCCAATCCCAATGGGGAAGCAGAAGTGGTGACCGTATACCTAACTCAAGGTGCTAAGGCTCGAGTAAAAGTGTTTGATTTTGATTTTGCTGAGATTGAAATCAAAGGCCGTGCTGCAGGAGGAAATATTTTAACCAGATACCCTGTTCGGAAGGTTCAATTTAAGATGGAAGGGAAATCCACCTTGGGTGGCTTGAACATTTATTTCGATGCTTCTGTGGGGCGACTGAATACGGATTCTAGAGGCAAACAAATTGGTAACTTCCTGGGTGACGATAAAATCCTGGTCTGCTACAAAAATGGGGATTACGAATTGACCAGTTTTGAGTTGACCAACCGCTACGAGCCTACAGACGTACTATTGATTCAGAAATTTGATTCTCAAAAAGTAATTGGGGCTGTCTACTTTGATGGAGCTACCAAAGGTTTCTTTGTAAAACGCTTTATGATCGAGACCACGACAGTCAATAAGCGATTTAACTTCATTACGGAACACAAGCAATCCTACCTCAAGTTGGTCACCACAGATGCTCAAGCACAGGTTTCCGTGACGCTAATCAAAGGCAAGGCCGAAGAGCAAATGGATTACGATCTGGAAATGTTGATCGATGTGAAAGGTTGGAAGGCGATCGGAAATAAGTTGAGTACGCACGAGGTAAAAGATTTGCACTTGATTGAATCCGAACAGGTGGTTGAGATGGAGACAGCTGCTGTTGAAGATCAGGAAGAAGAAATTTCTCATGAGGAGCCAATAGCGGATTTGCCGGATGATTTGGAAGTGGGAAGTACGCTTTCGCTTACCCCAAAGAAAGGGGAGGATGAACAGCTTGGTTTGTTTTAAGTAAGTGAATGCTTCCATGAATCAACAGGAAGGTGCCTTTCAGGGTAGCGAACATGATTTTCTAGACTACTTGGGAAAATACATTACCCCACATAAAAAGGCTGCTATTGAGCGAGTTTTATCCCAACGTACCCGATTTTTTACGGTGGTGCTTGAGGATATATTCAAACCACACAATGCCAGTGCGGTCCTCCGGACCTGTGATTGCTTTGGTCTTCAGGATATCCATTTGATTGAAAAGACGGATACCTACAAAATCAATCCCTTTGTGACTAGAGGAGCATCACAATGGGTGGATTTACATAAGCATTTTACTCCTGAAGGTTCTGCTGTGGACCAGTGCTTTGGAAGATTGCGATCCGAAGGCTATGCAATCTATGGAACGAGCCCAGCCACAGATTCCTTGTCTATTCATGACTTACCTATAATCCCAAATCAAAAAGTAGCCCTTGTTTTTGGCAACGAGCACGAAGGGATCAGCGAAGAAGTGAAATCCAAAGTAGATGGGCTCGTACATATCCCGATGCGAGGATTTACGGAGAGCTTCAATATTTCAGTATCCGCCTCTATTTTTCTTTATGAATTGATGAAGCGGGCCAATGAAATGGAAATTCCTGATTTCCATCTTTCCGACCAGGATCGTACAGAACTTCGTTTGCGTTGGTACAAGGACATTGTGCCACATGCAGACATCCATGAACGGCATTTTCTGCAGCAATCCCAAAATCTGTAAGTCCGATTCCTTCAAATTCAGCGACTTAACTTTCCTTCCTCAAGAAAAAAAATGTAGTTTAGGTTCACGTTTTTCAATCTAAACCTATGCGAAAAGGACTTCTAATTTTCTTTGGACTTGTTCTTGTATTACTAGTTGCAATCCTTGGTTATGCAGGTTATCAATTCCGAGATCGGCATTCAGGCTACCAAACTGACGTTTCTTTATACAGTCCAGCAGCTACAGTTCAAGCGGGATTTTCAAAAGTGGATCTCACCCCAACCGATTTTGAAACTTGGGAAGACGTGGATGGGGATTCGAAGTACGATCCAGAAAAGGGAGATCGCTTCATTGATGCCAATGGGAATGGGGAGTTTGATGCGGTTTGGCTAGCAGGTTTTCATAATTCAAGGCCTGCGCAAAGTGTCCTAGACAAACTTTGGGCAAGGGCCATGGTACTCGAATCTGGAGATGTTTCCCTAGCCCTTTGCGTGATTGACATGATTGGTTTTGGAAACGATGAGGTGATTGCTACTCGTAAATTGATTCAAGAGAAATACCCTGAATTAGACTATGTGGTCATTTCCAGTACCCACGTGCATTCCGCGCCGGATTTGATGGGCATGTGGGGTCCTTCAGAGTACGTGAGAGGTGTCAATCCAGAATACATGACTGCTGTTCAAGAAGGGATTGCGAAGGCTGTAGGAGAGGCCTATACCGCAAGAAAGCCAGCCCATTTTAAATTTGCACAGGAACCAGAGCGACTGAAGGAATTGGTAGGAGATACGCGTCCTCCTTTTGTATCGGATGCTGGCTTGCATTTGATGCAAGTTCTCGATGCACAAACGGGCTCCACCCTAGGTACCATCTTGAATTGGGGCAATCATCCAGAGACCCTTTGGCTGGAAAACATTCAAATCAGTTCCGATTTTGCCGATCCTTGGCGTAATTATGTAGAAGATGGAATTCCTGTTTCGGATTCTTTGGCTGAACCTGGGATAGGTGGTGTGGCGATCTTTTTAAATGGAGCGGTAGGAGGATTGATGACTACGGCACCTGATCTAGCAGTTGTGGACCCATACACAGGTGTTTCCTACCAGAAACAAGCACCTGATAAACTACTAGCCCAAGGAAAGGCCTTGGCAAAAATCACTTTGGAAACCTTGCGTGACTCCAACCTGGTAGTTCATTCAACCTTAGATTTAGGAATAAGAGCCAAATCTATTTCCCTTCAGATGGACAATTCCCTTTTCCAGTTGGCTGCATTCGTAGGGATTTTTGATAGAGGCTTTGTGGGTTGGAAACAGATTCGGTCCGAGGTTTCTACTTGGAAGTTAGGACCAGCCACTTTTGTGCATGTACCTGGAGAACTTTATCCTGAGATTCTCCATGGAGGCATTGAATCACCTGAAGGTGCGGATTTCAAATTGAAGCCAGTAGAAGTCCCTGCTTTGATGGAGAAGATACCAGGTCTGTATGTCTTTTTCTCCGGAATGTCAAATGACATGATAGGCTACATTGTTCCTAAAAGTCAGTGGGATGTGAACCCTCCATTTACCTACGATTACAAGGAGCGTCCTTATGGTGAAATCAATTCCTTAGGTCCTGAGACTGCACCCAAAATCCATGGGGAAGTTCTTGGAGTGTTGAAGGACTTGCAAAAGTTGAAAAAATAAAATAATCCGGTACAGGAATGTAACCATCCATGTACCGGATATATACTTGATCTTAAGATTCGTGGATTACGATTTTTTCAATTTTATCTCCTGCACGGATCGCGTCGATTACTTCTAGTCCTTCTACGACCTTTCCGAAGCAGGTGTGATTTCTGTCCAAATGTGCGGTATTTGCGCGGCTATGGCAGATGAAGAATTGAGATCCTCCTGTATTTCTTCCTGCATGTGCCATGGAAAGTACTCCACGATCATGGAACTGGTTTCCACCGTCCAATTCACATTGGATTTTGTAACCAGGACCTCCTGTGCCAGTTCCTGTTGGGCAGCCACCCTGAACCACAAAATTTGGGATTACTCGGTGAAAAGTAAGTCCATCGTAAAAACCTTTGGTGGAGAGGTCCACAAAGTTTTGAACCGTGATAGGTGCGTCTTTTTCATAAAACTCTACACGCATGGTTCCTTTTTCAGTAATTATTTCAGCTGTTTTCATGGCTTCAAATGAGGGTTAGTGGTTGTTTGCTTTGCAAAAATAGCCAATGTCCTGGCTTTTTGATGCTTTTGATTCAAAAAGGCTGAACTGAAGTTTACCATTACGATGACTAATCAATTCCGAATTGAAATAGACCTTCAACATGATTCAAGTCAACTAGGTCTAAGAACTCACCTAGTCGATGACTTTAACGGACTGGAGTTCTGATGGCTAAGGGAGTTGCTTCCCCTACTTTTTTTTGGAAACAAGGGTGAAAATGGGTTATCATTGTGAATTGAATGTTACCCAAAATAGATATCAAATTGGAAAAACAACTAACAACCGAATATGAAGGTGGAACTGTCCTAGGTCATCCTAAAGGATTATTCTATTTGTTCTTTGCAGAGCTTTGGGAGAGGTTTAGCTTTTACGGAATGCGAGCCTTGCTGACGCTTTACATGATTGAAGTGATTTTTCAGTCTTTAGTGGACAAAGATTATGCTACTGCAGCAGTTTATTCCTCTTATGGATCCTTGGTGTATGCTTCAACAGTCATTGGAGGCAGAATTTCCGACAAAGTTTTAGGAATGCGGAATTCAATTTTTCTAGGAGGAATACTAATGGCACTTGGTCATTTTGTGTTAGCAATAGAAAATAACCTAGCCTTTTTCCTTGCTCTTTCTTTCATTATTGTCGGAAATGGATTCTTTAAACCCAATATTTCCACTTTTGTGGGTACCCTCTATCCAGATGGCGACTCCAAAAAGGATTCCGGATTTACTATTTTCTACATGGGAATCAACATTGGGGGTTGGATTGCTCCTTTACTTTGTGGATGGTTGGCAGCTACTTACGGATGGCATTATGGTTTTGGTTTAGCTGGCTTTGGAATGCTTTCCGGCTTATTGTTTTTTTGGAGTGGGATTCGAAGTGGTGTTTTTGGAGATAGAGGAATGCCACCATCAAATGGGGTAATCAATCATACTTTTTTGGGAATCAAGAATAAGGTTCTAATTCCTTTGATTTCGGTGCTCGCGGTTCCAATCATTGCACTTTTGCTTTCTTCCTATAAGGCATTGGGAGATGAGTCCAGCTTACTAGGTGATCAGAATATGGTGAATATCATATTTAAGCTCATTGGAATTAGCATTTTAGGCTATCTAGCCTACATTATTTACGAATCCAAACCAGATGAACGTAAGAAGTTAATTGTTGCGATCCTGATTACTTTGTTTATGACTGTGTTTTGGGGCTTTCACGAGCTATCGGGGAGTGTAATCACCTTATTTGCGGCTAGAAATGTAGACCTGACTGGAATCATGACTGCCTCACAGACCAATTCCCTGAATTCTATGTGGATTATTATTTTGGCTATTCCCATTTCATTGATGTGGACCAAGTTGGCCAAGTCAAAGAAAAACCCTAGAACACCATTCAAATTTGGTATGGGATTACTGCTAGCTGGTGTTAGTTTTTATGTTCTTGCCATCAGTGGAAACTTTGCTAATTCCGAGGGGCTTGTGCCCTTCTTTTACCTTCTTTTGATGTATTTCTTACTTTCAATTGGAGAGCTATTTATGTCACCTGTGGGACTATCAAAGATAACGGACCTATCTCCCAAGCGAATTGTAGCATTTATGATGGGAGTTTGGTTCCTTTCTTCCGCATTTGCTTTTCAAGTTGTCGGATTTATTGGAAAAGAACTGGCAGTTGAAAGTACGGATGCAAATGTGGGTGGTTTGGATACCCTCAAAATTTATACTGATGGATTCCTTTTGATTGCGAAGTATTCAATAGGTGCTGGATTAATTGTCCTGGTAACCTCACCGTTTATTAAGAAATTAATGGGGGAGGTACATTAACCTTCAATACGTTATTCTTTCAAAAAGGCTATCCTAGGATGGCCTTTTTTTTGTACCAAGGATCAAGTACCAAATACAAAGTACAAAGTAAGGATTCGTGTTCTGAACCAAATGGTGCTTCTAAATGATCTGGCCTTCCTGCTGTAAGTTGGGTACACGGTACTTCCTAGGTTTTACATCTTGATACTTGTTACTTTATACTATCAAAATGTCGAATGCCCAACGCTGATCTTAGAATAGCGAAGAAGGAATTCGAGTTCTGTCCCAAATGGTACTTCGTACTTTGCCTGCCTGCAGTAGGCAGGTACTTTGTACAAAAAAAGAGGCTGATCGAAAGATCAGCCTCTTTTTTAGAAGTGGATTTGATTAGTTCAAGAACTCATCAAATGTCAAACTCACGTAGTACATGGAACCTACAGTTGGGTTACCCCATGCTTGTGTATATCCTGTGCTGTTGAATAGGTTAGATCCACCGATTTTCAAGATAGACTTCAAAGCCTTCATCTTTACGCTCATTTGCGCATCGAAAGTTCCATAAGCTGGTATCACAGAAAGTTGCTGTGAAGACACCGCAGGAGCTACGAAAGAGGACTGCCAAGCAAATTCACCCTGCCATCTGTAAGACATAGCGAATCCAATGTTCTTCACAATCTCACGGTTAGCGAAGTTCACCACATATCTGTACTCAGGAGTGTTGAAAGAAGGCTGGAAGCCAGTTACGGTCAACTTCTCAAGGTCCTGAAGTGTGTTGTAAGAAACGTTACCACCGATGGTGTAGTTTTTAGGCAAACGGTAATCTGCGCCCAATGCCCAACCCCAAGATTTGATGGTCTCAGTTCTGTTAACTGGCATGGAGTAGATGTTTCTAGTGTTTGCATTCAATAGGTTAAGACCCAAAGTAGATGCTAAGCTAGTAGCCACATAGTTCTTATCCTGTACCAATACCTGGCCACCGATGAAGTTTTCAAAGCTGTTGAAATACGCATAAGTATCGATCAACAATTTGTTAGCAAACAAACCTTTGTAACCAAATTCATAAGATCTAACGGTTTCAGGTTTGAATTCGCTAGGCTTGAAAGCAACAAGCTTGTCCTTAGCTGCAGCAGCAGCGTTTGCAGGTACCAATTGTGCGGCAATCACAGGAACGATGCTAGGTACCAAAGCAGCAATGGCTGCAGGTGCCTGAGCAGCTGGAATTAATCCTGCTACAACTTGCTGGGTAATGATTGACGTAGCCTGAGTAATCGCCAACTGTGTAGCCTGTGCGATAGATGCTTGGTACACTGGTGAAGATGGTTGAGTTCCTGCCAAAACTGCACCACCGAAGTTGGTAACTGTTGCAAGTGAATACACTGGGTTTCCAGAGAAGTTGTATTTACTTCTGAAAAGTGGAAGACCACCAATCAATCTTGCTTGAGGAGTCACCAAGTCAATGTATTGATCTTGTGTCGTTGGCAGACGGAAACCAGTCTGGTAAGAAGCTCTGAAGTTGTGAGTTCCTGCAGAATAAACACCTGAAACTCTAGGGGACAACTGTCCTTTGAAGTTTTCGTTCTTATCGTAACGCGCAGAAGCAGTCAATCTAAACTTATCATTGAACAAGGACTTAGCACCTTGTACATAAGCGCCGTGCTCTTTGATTGTGAACTCATCACCGTTTTCGTCAGTTGCGAAAAGGGTTTTGTCAGAGTTTAGCTGGTAAGTTCTGAAGTTTGCACCCACTACGAAGTCAGCCCATTTGATGTTTGTAAACTGGTATGAACCTTCTACGTGGTACAAGTTGGTTTTATCCACAAACTTAGCACCTACACCTTGAGCATTGCCTGGGATAGGACGACCAGTTACAGCGGCTTTAGCTGCATCAAATCCAGCAGTTCCAGGTAGCAATCGACCCTGATCAGCAAATGCTCTTGCAGCATCGTGCGCCAAAGCGTTGTCTAAGCCTCTAGCTCTAGCTTGAGCAAATGCACCTACGTACTGAGGGAACCAAGTACTGCTAGGCTTCCATGCTTCGTTGATTCCTTGTGCAGCAATACCTACTGCGAAAGCATCACCGGAACGCTCTTGAGTAGTATATGCTCTCAAGAACCAGTTCGCACCTTTCAATTCTGCTTTGTATTGACCTAACTTGAAGTTAGCAATGGAATAACGGTCAGCACCAGTATACACCGTAGTACCAAATCCATAGTTACCTTGAATGATCGCTTCCACACGGTCATTAATTCTGTAATGCAATGCTGCATTCAATTTCAAAGACTTGGTGCCGTAATCAGCCAAATCAGATTCTCTGTAACCAGTTCTGGAAACAAAAGTCTGTGGGATTAGCGGAAGTAATGCAGCTGGTAAAGCACCTGCAGTCACCATGCTCTGAGCGATGGAATTCATGTTTACGTTGGTTTCATCCCCGTAAATGTTAACTCCATTGTAAGCTGGGTTGGAGATTCGATCTCCTTTGTTGATTCTAGAAGCATTCAACAAAGACTGATCTCTGAAATCATTCGCTTGCCAGTCATCTGCCTTTAAGTACTGCACGTTAACTTTGAATGCAAGCTTATCGTTGATTGCCTTAGCATATCTAGCACTGAAATCATAGAATCCAGTACCTGGAGTAGTTCTATCTTTCTGATCCATCAAGCCAGTTCTTACACTTGCAGATAGACCTTGATATTGGAAAGGATTTTTTGAGTTCATCAATAGGATACCATTGATCGCATTTGGTCCGTAAAGTGCAGAAGCTGCACCAGGAAGCAATTCAACGCTTTCCAAATCCAATTCAGAGATACCTACAATGTTACCTACAGAGAAGTTAAGACCAGGAGCTTGGTTGTCCATACCATCAATCATTTGTACCGTTCTCACGTTACCGTTGGCGTTGAAACCTCTGGTGTTGAATGATTTAAAGGTTAAAGACTGTGTGCTCATTTCTACCCCTTTCATGTTGTTCAACGCGTCGTAAAAACTTGCTTGAGGCACATCGCGAATTGCGATGATGTCCATTTTTTCAACAGAAACTGGAGATTTAAGAATACTTTCTTCTACTCGAGAGGCCGATACCACGACTTCTTGTCCTAAAATAGAAGCTTCGGCTAGTTCAACCGAAAGGTTGGAGATTCCTCCTGTAATTTCGACTTCTTTCGTTCCGAAACCAACCATAGAGAACACCAAAGTAAATGGAGGTTCTTGGTTTACGTTCAAGGTAAACTTACCGGATAGGTCAGTAATTGTTCCAATTACTTTTCCTTTCACGAGGATGTTTACCCCTACCAACGTTTCCTTCGTGTCAGCATCAGTGACCGTACCGGAGATGGTAGTCTGAGCTAGTGCTACAGATGTTCCTAAAGCAAGGAATACAACCGCTGAAAGCACTGAACTCCAGATTTTTCTGGTAAAATTTTTCATAGGCTAATTTTGTAAAATAGTTAAGATGGTTTTTGAATTAAGGTGAATCCAATCCAATTATTCGAAATTTATGGGAAAAAGGTAATTTTCTATCGTTTTTGAGTAAAAAAAAATAGAGTACAGATTCCTTCAATTTTAAATAATTTTCAAAAAAGCGGCTTTTAATTAAAATAATAAAATTATAAAGCGATTATTTTGAAAATACACTGAATAAATGGTTGTTGTATTGACAATATATCAATCTGGAAATAAGTTGAAAAGCAGGTCTGGGTAGCTTAGAATAAGTCCAATTGTAGGGAAATTAGACCGTTATAGGCTTTTCTTGTTTTCTTCATTGACGTGCTTTACCAAGCGATCACACAGGTCTTTGATTTCTTCGGACATGTACTCATCTCCTGTGCTATTCAAAATGGTTTGTGCCATTCCGCCAAGGATATCGATGTAGAATCGTTTCATTTCTACTACTGACATCTCATCGGTCCACAAGTCAATTCGAAGGGTGGAGTGGTTGAGATTATCCCAAACATTCAAACTGATGCTTTTAGTGGATTCAGCGCCTTCTCCTTCTTTATCCGAAGCATCCCAATGGATAGCCTTGGGAAGGTTGGTCTCATCCAATTCAATTTGAAAGTTGATTTCTGATTTTTTCATACGATTTAGTAAACTAGTTTTTCTACTTATTAAATAAAGGATTAATCAAAGGTCATTTCCGGAATTTCATCTTTCACGATTAATTTACCTGCTGTTTTAGCCTTAATTTCTTCCACTGTGATTCCTGGAGCACGTTCCAAAAGCACAAATCCTCCTTCAGGATCAATTTCCAAAACTGCTAGATCCGTGACAATTTTTTTAACACAACGGATACCCGTAAGGGGTAGGGAACAGCTAGGTAATAACTTAGATTGTCCATCTTTCGAACAATGCTGCATGGCAACGATAATGTGCTTGGCTGAAGCCAC
>JAXISU010000002.1:0-18637 GCA_034680425.1 Cyclobacterium sp. | reverse complement strand
AGGGAGTATCAAGTATCAAGTAGTTAGTATCAAGACGCTTTAGATGCAAGAGATTAGATGTAAGAAGCAAGAAACAAGAGGCAAGAAACAAGAGGCAAAGAGCAGTTAGATTTCTTTGCGTCTTGGCGCCTTTGCGTGAGAAAAAAAAAGAGACAAGAAGCGAGAGGGAGTATCAAGTATCAAGTAGTAAGTATCAAGACGCTTCAGAAGCAAAATGCAGATGACAATTCCTTTGCGGCCTGTCCGCCGCGGCGGATAGGTAGGTATGCAGAAGGAGAACGTTTTGGCGATGTAAAAAATCCTACTAACCCCCTTGAAAGGGGGAATATCCTCCTGCTGCTCCAGAATAGATGTAACTACTCAACTATCTCTTTTCGTACCTCAAGTACCAATCACCTGTCTTCCTGTGTTAGAAAATCACAGGTAATGCAAGCATTGTGGTGGTAACAGGACTTTTACTTCGTTTAAGTCACGGTAAAATTAAAATTCAGGTAGGTGTATTCCGGGCCTGATTTGGAAGTGAATTTTCCAGGTTCTGCCGCACCCGTGTTGCTCACCAATCCAATCAATTTCTGGAAATACTCCTCCGTGACTTCCTTCAATTCCGGGGTGCAAAAAATCAAACTTTCTGCTTCCACTCCATCCCATTCCCAAAATTCGTAGCGGCAATCCGTCCCATCCAAATTCAGGTACTTGATTGCGTGAATTTTGGTATCGGATTCGATACTCACGTTTTTAAACTTTTCCTCAGGAGACATCAATAAACTTCTTTAAATAGGCTAGAATTGAAAATAAATGAATAATAAGAGCCACTTTGAAGGGCTCTTAATTAAACAAGGGAAGTACATTAAATCTTATTTATGAATCCGGAATTACAGCTTGAATTTCTATCTCAATCGTTCACTTTTTAAGAAATATCTTATAGATATCAAGCCTTTGAAATTTGGCCTCTTTATAGATTACGAACCGCACGCACATAATTTGGGACGCTCTTTAATTCGTAGTCGGGATCCCCAGAGGAAAACCAAAAGTTTTTGGCATATTGGTCATCATCCTCCGTACTACTCCAATATATTTCATCTTTAAAATTCCCTTCACCCTCTTCATGCAATTGTTCATGAATTGCTTGCAATTCATCTATAGTAGGTAAACGCCAGCCTTCACCTAGATCTTCGCAAGCACTTTGTGCATCTAACCAAGTCATTTCCGTCGAAAAGTCTTGATTTGCTACTCTTAACTTTCCTCCTGTTATTGGGTTTTCGATTTCTAATATTTTTTCCATAATGCATCTAATGTAATATCCACTTGATTTTCCAAGATCATAACTATCGATTTCATCTTCATCATGATTAAGGAACCTATCAGCAGCGTTTTCTTCGCTGTATTCAGTAGAGGTCCAGAAATAACATGCCTCGCCTATATATCCGTACTCCCCCTCAATATCTCTTAACCCACCAGGTAATGCATTAAATCCAACTTCATCTGTTCCATTTCCATCTTCATTCCAGCCCTGTATAGATTTAATTTTTTTACCGACTTCCTCGCCTCCTAATGTTTCGGCTAGCTCATCCCAATCTTCATCAGTTGCAACGCGCCAACCATCAGGCGCAAGTCCTCTAGAATCATTTACTGCATACCAATTGTACAATCTCCCAAATTTTTTCCCATTCTGAGGGTCATTGTCGTAATAGCACCAGGCGGGTTGGCTATTTTCAGCAGCTTCAGCCCATTCCTCTTCAGACTCAGCATGAGGAATAGGATCCCCATTTGCAAAAAATTCAGTATTTAAATTTTCAGCCATCCAGGTCTGGCTTCCAATTTTCACAGTTTTTATTTTTTGGGAGTCAGGAGCTTTTGGGCTTGTAGTCTCTGCTTTGAGCTCCCCCACCTTGACCCCGCCATACACGTCCAGATAATCTTTCAAGACAGGATTGTTGATGTAGGTATTGGGATGGAAATCTCGCTTGACATGCTCCAAAAGCAGCTGTAGTTTAAGCGCATTCCATTCGCTAGAAAGCTCCTTCCAGCGCTCCAAACAGAAGGCATGAAAGCCTTCCCGATTAAATTCCACGTTGAAAAATTGAAAGATTTCAAAGGAGGCATTGTCATTAAATCCTCCAACAAGTTTCTCTCCAAGAGCCGCATTTTGGGTGACTAGTGTAAAAATGGACTTGGCAGCAGCAATATCCGCTCTCTTGATATCCAGCCCTGGATTTTCATCCCAGAGGATAAAATCATAAAGGACCAGCGCCAACTTTTCTTCATGGCTCAGCTGGCTGAAGTTGCCCGATGCTTTGAGCAACAAGCTTTTTACATCACATCCATTCTTCGCATTGCGAGAGTCCTCATCCTTGCTCAATACCATCTCTAAGTTTTCCAGGTCTTGTTCTGGACTTGCCTTGAGCATCAAGAAAAGTGGGAAATATCGATCTTGGGGAGCTAATGACCCAGTTGGAGAATCCTCCTCCTCGAGCATATCCCCCAAATACATGAACAGTTCGAGTGTGTCTAGAAAGAGACCTGTATTGCAAAAGGGAACGAGTTCTTCTATCTGCTCAGCCAAAGAGCGGACGTAGTCGTCGTGGGTAGGATAATCCTTGTCGTAGATCTCCCAGGATTTTTGCATGGGTCCTCGCATCAGCAGTCCCAAATTGCCATCTTCATGTGCGAGGCGCATCATCTTATTGGTGATTCGAGGTACTACGGCTGCTTTTATAAATTCTTGCAGGGTTTCTTCGTAAGAGGTTCGGTACGCTTTCGAATCACTGGAAAGCACGGAGTAATAAAAGCGCATCAGTTGGATGCAAGTCAAGAAAGGCATGGGATCAGCCAAGCATTGGTCCGACTCGTCAAACTGTGCTTGCTCCTCGGGTTTTTCTTTGGCTTCAGCTACTTTTTTAGGTGCTGCTTCTTCCTCCATTCCAATTGTGGATAAAAAGGTATTCAAATCAAGTTCAGGATTTTCTGCTTCTTTTTTGGGAGGGGCTTGAGGAGCATCTTTCATTCCTACCGGTCTGCCTTCTTCATCAAATTCGGTCAAATCAAAAAAGGAAAAATCATCCTCTTCGGAAGCGTTTACTGCTTCTTTTTTGGGAGCAGCCTCACCTGTTTTTTTAGGCGCAGTTCCATCCCCCATTACCTCGCTAAGCGTTCCTACGGGTTGTGCTTGGAATCCATTAATTAGGGGTGCAACTGCTTCGTGAAACTGCTCGCAAGTGGTGATCAAATTTGTGATAAAACCCTCATTTTCTAAGTCTGCTGCCTGATATGGAATTTCTATCCGTATGGTTAGCTTATCTGGACTCACCTTGCCTGGCTCCACGATTACTGGATAACGGTCTTCGATTTTATGGATAAAAAGATCGTGAAGAGCAATCAATTCAAAGCATTTGGCAACCGATGCTTTTTGCGGGTAATTGGCCGCTAAGAGTCGAATAGTTCCTTTCTGAATGCGCAACTCGTAAAGAAAAGCAGACTTGAAGGTAAAGCTGGCATAGCTTTTCTCTTCATTGATGCTGCATTTGGGATAGGCAGCTTTAATCCCTTGAAGTAGGGTAGACCCAGCATTCCCACTTTCTACCGCTCGAGGAGATCTAGACGAACCTTGGCTGGGAAACCCAGTCAAGCTTTCTACAAAGGCGAAAGCGGCAGCACAAGCGGCATCCACCTTTCTCCATTCAGGATTTCCCTTCAGACGCAGCCCCTGGCTGTAGGCTTCCAAATTTCCATTTTTAGCCAATACTTGTTGGGTAAACTCCTCCTCTCGGCAATAAAAACCCAGCTTTATGGCTCCCCCAGCGGTATTGAAAAATAGATGCGTACCTCGTTTGAGATGGACGCCTGGAAGGTGGATGTCCACGTAGTTGTCCTGGTTTACTTTTTTGACTTCCGCTTCTGGAAATTTTTCTTTTATCTTTTCTGCGAGTTGGGATTGGATTGTCTTAGCCATGGCTATAGGGGTCGGGGTGGGTATTTCGGGTCAATTCGATTTGTTAATTATTTTTGAGGTGGGCAGGCTCAGCAATTTTTTGATGGTACTCCGCCGCTTGTTGGCAATAGGCCTTGGCAGTGTCATAATCCCATCCCGTGCGCGCCTGAAGTTGCTTCACTTCGTTTTCTAGGTCATTCTGGGAAGCAGCAACAGCTGGACTGGGAGCTTGACTTGCACCTGTTTTCCTTTCTTTTGGAGAATTATCCTTTTTTGGGATTTGGTTTTTTGTTTTGGATTTGGAGGGGGCCTGGGGACTGAATACTCTTTCCTCATCCGCGGTGGGATGCGTTACTTTTTTCTTTTTCAGCGTTAAGTAGGCAGCCAACCCAATTACAAGAGCGATAAAAAAGTAGAGACCTATGTTTTCCATAAGTTGTATAATGCCATTTAATACTTCCCGTTAATTTAATAAATACTATGCTATTTAACTCAACCCCTTATTAATTGTTACAACTTGATTTATAAATGGTTTCAAATTTTAACTAATCGCTACGCATAGCTAAAATAACCTAAAATTTAAAAAAAGGCCGTACTTTTAGTTAGTTTAATTCACCCAAAATAAGTTTTCATTCCCCATGCAGACCCTTCAAGATATACTATTGGAACGCATTTTAGGCGTTTTTTCCAATGCCCAAGTAAAGAAGATCAATACAGACAATTTCTTGGATATCCATTTGCCTGATTTGCATGAGAAGCGAGGCACGCATTTGTTTTTTAATACAGCCAAGAACAAAATCAAACTAGGGTTTTATTGTCGGGAGGAAGAATTTGTAGCATCCGTACTGGACAAAAGTGAATTTGTAGAGCGGTATGCGCAGGGGTTAAGACTAACCAATAATCCTGAATTTGAGGAGGTAGATTCTGCCCTAGCGGCTGCCCTGCAGCTGATCGATGCAATAGCCGCAGGAAAATCAAATTCAGAAGCCAAAACAGACAACGACTCAGAAGACGAATTGGATTGGGAGGAGGATTCCGATGATTCGGAGGAAGAGGAAGAAGAAGGTGGATTTCCAATGATTTCTTTTCGCAAGCCAGCAGCGGGAATGGAGGATGTGGTCAAGCAGTACCTGATGCGCTGGCAAAAACCATCCCAGTTCTATGCTTGGCGAATGGGAATTAAAGCCTTTATTCCGGACTTTGTACCAGCATTGGCCTCAGATAAGGTGTGTCCGATTTTCACCTCACGAGAAATCGAGGCGATCTGTGCCCGGATCAAATCCGAAAAGATCATCCCCATCTTAGACTATGTCCCGGAAGACCTTTACAACCATACGAAGCGTGTCTGGTGGCTTGTTCCCTTTTGTATTTGGAAAGAGGATGTGGCTTCTCTAGTCTTCGTCGATAAAAACGGATTTTATGCAATGTATTCCAAAGATGGGGAAGAAGAAATAGACATGGTTTTTAATTGGGATTCTGTGGATGAGCTGGACTTCGAATACGAATACGATGGCGATCCCAATATCAACCGGTTGACACTCACTCAAGAAGATGGAAATTTTTTAACCTTCGATGAATTTGTCTGCACCTCAGAAGAAGGAAATCATGGATCCTACTTATCGGTCATCGAAGCCATCTGGGAAGTTCGAAAGGAAACCATAGAAGCGAGTAAGGGAGAGTCATTTTGGGCCGAAGGAGCCGGCGGTGAAGGGTTTACCTCCTTTACTCAGGCCTATGAATTGTGTGATGAATTTAAGTGGGTGGCGGAAGATCGACCTGATTCCGAACTATTCGGGGGCAGCAAGGTAGCAGAAGAGCAAAAAGCAGCTTGGCCGGATGATTTTTTGGTTGCAGTGTCCATGATCGCGGGAAATTATTTTGAATACGCTGCCAAATATGCTTCAATGGATGAGTTCCATCAAGTATTGAAGTTTCAACTGTTCGATGGAGATTGGGATAAATTTAAGGAGGCTTGGCCTCTAGGCTTTGAATTGTATACGTCCACGCTCTTTCATGAAATAGAAACCTGGGAGGATGTGTTCACAAAGATCAACACCTATTTTGAATCTCATATTGGCTACGCCTCTGCTGAAAGTGAATACAAACTAGCCGGTGTATTCTATGACTTGTGGCTTGCTAGCTGCAGGGATTTGGGCACCACCTACGAGGAATTAAAACCGCTCTATTCGATTAATTTTCAGGGCTCTACCACCCAAAGCCCACCTTTTGGATACCTAGCCAATACAGCAAAATTTAAGTTTGAATTCCTTAGCAAGCTGTATAAAACCTTTGGAAAGAAACACCTGTGGAAGGCCTTTATTTCGAGGCTAGAAAATTCCTTTCAGTTTTTCCAAGTAGGCTATCAGTTGATAAATGACTTCAACTTTAATTTAATCGATGCGGATACGGTCCGCTACATCGCCGCCTACAGAAGGGAAGGGTCCCCACATATCAACAGTGTCTTGCCTTCTGTCCAAGATTTTTCTCATGCAGTAGTGGATCTGTTTAAGGTGGACAAAAATCTATGTGCGGGCTTGTCCTATGTACACATGATTAGTTCCAATCTTACGGATATTATTTCCGAATCGGAGTATCACAAGTTAAAAAACAGGGTACGCAAGGTAAGTGCTGAGCTAAAGTTACAGGTGGCCATGCAACCTGGAATCCCACAAGAAAAACCAGATGCTTTCTATACCCTACCCTCCGGGAAATCCATTTTCTTTGAAATCTGGGTGCTTGAGGGAGAGTCGCCGAGCTACTTGAATTATTACCAAGAATTGGTAAAGGATAGTGCCTATATCGTTACTCTAAAGAATCATTTTGCCAAACAACTCCTGCAAGACGCTGCTGAGCTGGAGGGCTGGAGTTCAGCGGAAGGAGAGGTATCTGCTGCCGACTATTTACAAAGCAATGCCAGTTGGCAGATCGCTGTGGAGGAATTTACCTTCCCGACGAAGTGCTTTACGGGCGACCTCCGCATCCAACACTTGCAAGATGCCGTCTTCGGGACCGGGGAGGTAAAAATCACCCTTTCGGGAACAGGATCAGAGTTTATCCAAGGGTTTATTTCGAAGGAACAGGCACGTATTTTTCAGGAAAAGTATGGAAATAGTGCTTCCAATTGGGATCAGTTTTGCGTAGAAGAATTGGATCTGCAAGGGTACTTTGAATTGCCTTCCATCTCGCATGCCACAGGCATTCTAAAAGATAAACTGGACTTAAAAATTGAATTCGGAGAAAATGTGATTTTTGAAGGAAACTATGCGGACTACTTTCAAAAGTACTTTGCCGAAGAGTATGAAAATGAAAATGACCTCAACCTTTCTAGGGACTATGGCAAATACCTGCCTGAACTAGAGTCTACCGACCTGCTAGTTTCAGTAGCTACAGTAGAGTCTTTTCACTACGAAATTACCTTGGCACCAACAGCGATTTTTATCCCACAAAATCTGGGGGTAAAGTATGTTGCGGTTGATGAATTTGGACTCGGTACCATAGATATGGATTTGGTCTTGGGACTTTGTTATTCCAATGTTCAATACGATGCCGATTACCCAGGAGTAGGACAAATTAGCTTTGTGAAGCTGGAGCCTGAAGAAGATTAAGAACTCAGAGAAGTCGCCTGACCAAGGCTCCATCTAAGGCTGAAAATACTGCAATTGACACACCCGTTAGGGCCTGTTTTTTCAGAAAGATTACTGCAAAAACAGGAATACAGAAACCTAAAAAATGAAAGTACTTTCCAAATCACGGTTTAAAATTGGGGCCGAATGCCCCAATAAGCTGTATTACACCTATCACAAGGAGGACTACCCGAGTACCAAGGAGGAGGATTCCTTTCTTCAAGCCCTGGCCCAGGGAGGGTTTCAGGTGGAGGAATTGGCACGGATGCACTATCCGGGTGGATACCTCATCGATAGTCCTCACTACGATTACCTAGGGGCGGTGGCAGAGACTGCCGAATTGCTCAAACAAGAAAATGTAGTCATCTACGAAGCGGCTTTCCTTTGGAATGACCTGTTTATCCGCACGGATATCTTGGTCAAAAAAGGGAATCACCTCGATTTGATTGAAGTCAAAGCCAAACTTTTTGACCCCACGGATTCCTATTTTTTTGTAGGCAAAAAGGGAGGTCTCGTGAGTAGCTGGAAGCCTTACTTGTTTGACCTGGCCTTTCAGAAATACGTGTTATCCAAATCGCTTCCTGCTGCTAGGGTCACTGCCCACTTGATGATGGCAGACAAAACCAAAAAATCATCCAGGGATGGATTGAATCAACTCTTCCGAATTCCTTCCGGCAAAAATGCGGACCCAAGAAAAGACCTCCTCAAGCGGGTACAGCGCTTGGAAGAGGTGGGCGATAGTGTGTTGACCGTCAAAAACATGAACTCCCTCATTGAAGACATTCTGGAAGGAAAATACGAAGTGCTTCCGGGCTATCCCTTTCAAGAGGCGGTTAGCTATTTGGCATCCGTTTACCAATCTGGTCAGTACCCCAATTGGCCCACCGATTACAGCACCTGCAAGGGCTGCGAATTCCGAGCCACGAAGGAGCAGCTTGCGGCAGGCAAAAAATCCGGTTTTCAGGAATGCATGCGTGGGCAGCATGGCTGGACGGATAGCCAATGCAGCGAACCCAGTATTTTTGAAATTTGGAATTTCCGAAGCAAGGTGGTGCCTACCCTGTTCCAGGAAAATAGGCTGCTGATGCATCAGCTTGCAGAGGAGGACTTGGCGCCTGAGTACTGTGCCACAGAAATCTCTTCTTCGGAGCGCAGGTGGATCCAAGTAAAGCAGGCAGTGCAAGGAGATAACTCCATCCATTGTGTCAAAGAGGAGCTCAAGCAAACCATGGGGAAATGGAAGTTTCCCCTTCATTTTATTGACTTCGAAACCAGCGGCGTTGCCTTGCCCTTCACCAAGGGTAGAAGGCCCTACGAGCAAGTGGCATTTCAATTTTCCCATCACGTCCTTCGAGAAGATGGGAGTGTGTGCCACCAAACGGAGTACCTCAGTGACCAACCCGGGCAGTTTCCAAATTTTGAGTTTGCTCGAGCATTGAAGTCCGCCTTGGGCGGGGATTCGGGGACGATTTTCAAGTTTGCCAGCCATGAAAACACGATTGTCAACGCGATTATCGAACAGCTACAGGATAGTCAGGAAGCGGATAAGGAAGGTTTGATTGCCTTTTTGAAGGATATCTCCACTTCCAAGAAGGACAGTGTAGCGCAGTGGGAAGGGACACGGGACATGGTGGATTTACGAAAGGTGGTCCTAAACTACTACTACAATCCCTTGACCAAGGGGTCTAACTCGATCAAAGCGGTGCTGCCGGCGGTCCTACAAAGTTGCGCCTACTTAAAGGACAAATACGCGAAGCCCTTGAGTGAAAATGGGGTCAGCAGCCTTAATTTTCCAGGTACCCATCGCTGGTTGAAGGACAGTACGCAGGCTTTCGTGAGTCCTTACAAAATGCTGCCGCCTCTGTTTGAGGGCTGGGCAGAGGAGGAGAAAGAAGAGCTGCTATCCGAAATGGAGGGCATTGCCGATGGGGGCATGGCCTTGACGGCTTATGCCAAGCTCCAATATGTGGACATGACTGAGAAGGAGCGAGAAGAACTCACCTCGGGCTTGAAAAAATACTGCGAATTGGATACCCTGGCCATGGTGATGATTTACGAGCACTTTCGGGAACTCGTTCAAACAAAATAGGAATCCGAAATTGTGAACCTAAAACCTTGCCAAACAAAGAATTTCTGATCGAGTTTGATTGAGTATAGAAAGCAAAAAAATTGATGAAATACGACATTATTGGAGATATACATGGTCACTTCAACGACCTCCAATCCCTTTTACTGAAGATGGGATATGGCCAATCTGAAAAGGGGCACTATTACCATACAGACCGACAGGCTATTTTTGTAGGGGATTTCATTGACCGAGGAAAGTACTCTCGTGAGGTAGTACAGCTGGTGCGTGCGATGCAAGAAAATGGATCTGCCATTGCCTTGATGGGCAATCACGAGTACAATGCGATTTGCTACCATACCCCAAAAAGTGATGGAGGGTACCTCAGACCTCGAACCCAACAAAACATCGATCAGCACGAGGCCACACTTAAAAGTTTTAAAAGCGACGGCTTTCTGAATGAGGCCTTGGACTGGTTCAAACAACTGCCTCTATTTTATGAAAACGAGCACCTCAGGGTAGTCCATGCCTGTTGGGCTCCCGAACAATTGGAGGTCTTGCAAGCTCATTTTGGCGGAACACAGTTAAAAGAGGAGCAGGTGGAAAATTCAGCCACCAAAAATACTGCCCTTTACGAGGCGGTAGAGATCGTTTTGAAAGGCAAGGAATTGCCTCTTCCTGCAGGTAAAAGCTTTTTTGACCAGGGTAAGCACGAAAGAAAGGAAGTTCGAATCAAGTGGTGGGAGTCCAATGTGGGAAAATCAATCAAAGATTTGGCCGTAAAGCCACATGACGTGATGAGCCTATCTGATGCGGTTAAGGCAGATCCAATGCATAATTCAGCAGCGTATTCTCCGGAAGAAAAACCAGTTTTCTTTGGCCACTATTGGCTAGAGGAGAAGGAGCCAATCCTACAGGCATCCAATGTATGTTGCGTGGATTATTCGGTGGCCAATAAAGGAAAACTTGTGGCCTACCGATTTGATGGGGAAGAGGAGTTGGCGAGGGGGAAGTTTTGTTGGTAGGGTAACTTTGTTAATTGATTAACAAAATTTTTATTCCAATTTCCCGAATACCATCCTATCAATAATTAATCGTCTTCTTCCCAAGAAAGGCCATTTCGTGTAAGTCTAAAATGATACCTGCAATTAAAAGATCCAGCTGTCTCCATTGCGCAGAAATCATTCCCTGTTTCAAAGTAAACGCTCCCGTCTTCTTCAAATAAATCAAATAAATATTCATAAAACTCTGGAGCTAAATCATTTCCTTCTCCATTTGAAAGACGTCCTCCATCGATATTTGACTCTAGAAAGTCAACAGTCCAGTCTTGTTCCGAAATATAATTCTTTTCTGAAATGAGAAAGAAAAGTTCATTATCAAGAACCTCTATCCTTTCGCCCATTTCAGGGTATTTGGCTAAAAAAACTTTTAAACTGGATTCGGTTTTATTTGTCGTTGGCTTTAACCAAATTCTTACAGGGGCTTCATCAAATAAATAATGGTTTCTCATTCGTGGGATTGTTTGATTTTTTTAACTGAGTTTTATCAATTTTAATTAATTTTTTTTACTCTAACTAATCTATTGATTTCCCAGAGAATGTAAAAATTAAGGTAAATGATTAAATTTTTATCTGCCTCAATAAATAGGTAAGTTTCCCAAAAAGTTCGGGCTGACTATACGTTGGAAAAACCGTTAACTTTTGGCTAAGTTGAATGACCCCTAAAGTAAATTCTAACTTTGCCTAACGATAGACAAGGCTACAGTTTACATCACCCCTGCAAAAGCCTTTCATGGGTTCAGTTTTGTTGGTAGCACAACTTCTAAACTAGCCTTGGCAGCACTTCCCAAGGGGCAGCACTTAAATTTCTAAAGAAAGTAGGTAACTTTCAGAAATTGAAAACTTGGATCAGACCGAATTCAACCACGGAGTACATCACTAGCTATTCTATTTAGAATTAGCCTTTACCTAATAGAGCATAGACTTATGGCATCCAACCCATCCACACCTTCTACTTCAGGATTAACCCTTCAGGAAGAGCTTTTTGCATCCATCAAACAAGCATTTTCGGATGCTGTCGCCAAGAAAATAAATAAGGATAATTTTCTAGATATCTACCTCCCTTCCGTCAGTGCAGGAAAGGGCACTCACCTATTTTTTAATACCGTAAAAGGGGCCATCAAAATAGGGTATTACACGAGAGACGAGGACTTTATTGCCCAAGTTTCTTCCCGTGCGCCACAGCAGATTGATGCGGCAAGTAACGGGCTGAGAATTGCAGGAAATCCCAAATTTGATGATAAAGAGGCAGCGGTATCTGCAGCACTGGCGTTCTTGTCTGCGATTGTTCAAGGCCCTACCGCTCCGAAAGGGAATGCTAACTTTTCAACTGAATTAGACCTTGATTTCGATGTAATCGATGCCTTTATTGCCGAACATGGACTCGATCTTTTTTCAGGAGCCCTCGAGAATTATTATGTGAACGATGAGATCGTTGTTCTTACTATTGGAAAAGGAGACTTGATTGCAGTCATAGCGGGGACTGCTGATGCTTGGGATTGTGTTCAACTCCTAGGATCGGTTGATCTCAATGACTGGACAGGCTTAGCGGAGTTAATTGGAAAAAAGGAAGCGAATTGGGCCAAAAAAGAGTTTAAGGAGGAGAATCCCAGTAAGATTGTCTTGCTGTATTGTGATGGAAGATATGTGTATGCACTATCAAGCCCACAGGAAGAGGATTTAAGTGAGGAATGGGAGGAGGAAAGCAGCACGGAGGAGGAGGAGTTTGAACTAGAGGATTTCGATACTGAGGAGGAGACAGACGAAGAAGAGGACGAGGAAGAAAATGAAGATGAAGATGAAGACGAGGAGGATGAGGAAGAAGAGGACGCCGCCGCTGATGAGGAGGAGGACTTAATTAGAAATACCCACCCAGTTGGGCACTACAGTGACTTAGAAAAGCTGATTGAAATTATTAAGGAGGATAGTAAGCAGATTCATTTTGCTCATGAATCGCTTCTTAAAAGTGAATCGAACCTGAAAGCCTTGATTCTTGCAAATCCTGAAATCTTTGAGCTGCTACCAGAAAAGTTTACTTCCTCAAAAAGCATCCGAAAAATCGCCATCGAAAATGGATTCCTGGATGAAGATTTTATGGAAGTCATTGATGTAAAAGACCAGGAGCTACTTAGAAAGGTGGTGAGCACCAACTCCAACTATTACCGGTATTTGCCGGATGAATACAAGACCAGGGAATTGACCTGCATTGCCATCGAAAATCAATCGGCCGATATTTCATTTGATATGCTACCGGTAGTGCTTCAAAATGACCCCTCCTTCTTCAAGGAGTTAATGAATTACCTTTGGACTCATCTTTCCTATGAACCTATTCCTGATTACAGTTATTCAGATTCCATATTGGAAGGGTATGCAAAAGCAATTGAAGAGGATGCGGAGCTTCTCATTAAAAACAAACTTTTGGGTTATGCGAGTAAGCGATTGGTCAAGGATGAAAGTTTCTGCTTCAATTATTTGAAGGCTAATGTGTACACCTATGGTTCCCTACTTGGAAAAAATAAGAAACTAGAAAGTAATAAGGCCTTTGCCAGATTGGCAGTAGAACTCGATGGGGCGAGGAATTATCCGGATCTTCCAGATAGATTTAAACATGACCGAGAATTTTTAAGCCTAGCCCTGAAGAGTGCAGATGGAAACTTGATGTTGAAACAGCTTCCAAATGAAGTTCTTCTGGTGGATGGGAAGATTGATTTTGATTTGGTGGTAGACCTGATTCATGGAAATTCCCACAACATTACTACCATCCCTATTCCGATGATGGAGCGCGAAGGCGTTTCTGAAAAGCTAATTTTTGCTGCAAAAGAGAAAAACAATGTCCTGTATTATGCGCCTGCGTCTCTGAAGAAAGACAAGCTGTTCCTCTCCAAACTCACGGATGCGAACCCATTCACCATTGCCTTTGCGGATAAGTCCATTTTAGCAGATCGAGAATTTATGCGAGGCATTCTCTTACGGCTGCCAATTGCGATCAAATTCTGTGCTGAGGAACTAAAGTCTGACAAAGAACTGGTCAAAGAAGTAGTCAGTTTGAATGGGTTAGTAATTCGTTACCTTGACGAAAAAATCGTGTCTGACCCGGAGATTTACTGGACAGCACTTCGCCAAAATCCAGAAGCCTACAAACTGCTTCCATACGACATCTACAATGACAAAACGGTAAGAGACTATATCTCAAATGTGAATGGAGGGATATTTACCTTCTATTCTTCCACTCCTTATCCCAAAGAAATTCGATTTAATGCCATCCTGAATTCAGCCGACGGGGCATTCAAAGAGGAATTGGAAATCTTCAGATCTCTAAAGGAAAATTGCAGTCCACAGCAGGCATTGGAGGCGATTAAAATTGACCCTACCCAGGTAGTTTTTCTTCCGGAAGAGTTTTTCAGTAAAAACCTGGAGGTGGCGCGCGCAATTTTAGAAATCACGTTTTATCCGCTCCGCTATAAATCATACCGAAAGGCTCTGGGCGAGCAAGAACTCAAAAAACAGTTGAAAGCGCATCCCTGGGCATTTAAATTCCTCGATGCAGATGAATCTTTCTCCGAGGAATTTGTAAAAGAAGTACTGGCGATAAATGGGAATCTGCTGCAGTACTTAAGCGAAGATCAAAAGAAGGACCCTGCGTTTATTCGCATCGCACTTACCGCCAATCCGGAAGCCTGCACTTTGATTTCCAAGGAATACGATTGGAATTCAGAGGAGGCACAAGCCATCGCTCAACAAATACTCACCATTGATCCACTCCTCTTTTCCTACTTCATCGAGCGAGATCCAGAGCCTATTTATGAGTTTTTTAAACATGCCTATGCCCTAGATGCGTCTGTTTTGGAAATGATGGACCATTCCTATTTTGATGATGCTTGGTACTTTGTCTCGGATACCAACGGGTCTTTCCCATTAGATGAGGATTCTTTACTCTATGGCATGAATCAAAATGGGAATGTATACTATTGGGAACCCATAAGTAATACCATCGCCAATGTATGCTTAGCCATTGAAAATGGGGTAGAGTTTGAATGGGAAGACTTGTTTACGACCTGGGAGCAGGACCTGGCTATCCTAGAGAGTGCATTTACCTATTTCCCTTCGGAGGTTACCTACCAAGCTTTGAAAAAGGCATTGGGTAAAAAATTCGATGAGAACACCTACGTGACCACACAAGTAGTCGCCAAAGGATCAGAACTTTATTTGCTACTTTCTGAAAAGCTCAAGCAGAACAGAGAGATGGCCTTTGCCTATCTGAAGTCCGACAATTTTTACGATTTGGCCACCAAGTTTGACAACCTGCCAACTGCCTTTAAAAACGACGCCGCATTTTTAAAGATGCTTTTGGAAATAAAAATTGATTTTGAAATTTTGGATGGATTTTTTGATTCCAAACTGCTCTACGATGAATCCTTTATCCTTCCTTACTTGAGTTTAAATTTTGAGCAGTACACCTTTTTCCCGGAGAAGCTTCAAAAAAATAGGAAGATCGCACTTCAGTATGGGATTTATAACAATGCGGCGGAGTATTATGGCTTATCCGATTTGGAACTGCCGGGTAACTTGGGTCAAGACAAGGAACTTGTTTTGGAAATTGCAAAAGGGAATAAATTCAAAAAGTTTAAAATTGACGACGCGCTCCTGAATGACACCAAGTTTTTGCTTGAGGTCATTGAATTTCAGCCCCAATTGGTGCAAGCCTTCGAGGAAGAAAATCGAAACCCAGATCTGATTTACCAATTGATGGAAAGAAATCTGGATGTCTTCGATTTTTTGGAGGATGAGGAGAAGTTGAATCCCAAGTTTTTCAATTTGGTTGCATTAAAGGATCCTTCGAAAATCCGAAAGATTGAATGGTCTTATTCCTTGGCAGATCTACTCGTGGAAAACGCAGAAAACCTGTCGATCCGCACCTACATCAGTTTGTTTGAAGAGTCGGATTTTGCGGAAGCCTTGGCTGAAAAATATGCCTTTGAAAGTGTCACGATCAATCCTCAAGAGAAAAAAGAGACGTTTAAAGGCACTCAATACTACCTTGCAGAGCCAGGAGAGATTACGCTCGGATACAATAGAAACTGTTACCTAAGCGAGGATGCAGCTGGGGAGATTCCTGAGGAAACGTTGCTTGAATTCTTGCAAGGTGATGACGGATGGTCAACCTTCGTTTGGTATAAGTCTTGGTACGACTTTAATAGTGTCTACCATGCTTACGGCATGACTGAGCCTGCTACAGATATGAAATTACCCAATGGCAGTATCGTGGAAATTTCCTTGACCTATGATTCTCCTACGATTGATAATGTGGCGGAGTGTTTTACCAACACAGAAAAAGGAAGTTTTGTCCATATCGCTTCTTCCAATGAAAAAGCTTACGGCTGGGGTAAATGGAAAACCCATTCCTTAGCGGTTCTGCCTGGCGTCTTTGATGTAGCAAATATTTCAGTGGAGTTTGAAGGAGATATTGTATCGTCTTACCGTTACAAGCTCCCTGAAGGCCCGTATGACTATTTTGAAGAAAGTCAAGATTACGAAACCACCGGTCAAGGATTTTCCTCAACCCTCTACTTCAATAATGGGAAGGAGTTAATCGATGTGGATGATCTAAAAGAGTTGCTCGAAGACAACGACATTGATCTGACTGATATCAAAGCAATCCGGAAATTTTTACTGGAGTATACCCCTTGAGATTAAGCGAGGCTCTTCTTCAGTTTTCAATCCCAACCTTTGCAGGTTGGGATTTTTTTTAGTCAGGTAGCGATTTCTTCGAAATGACCTCAAGCTTATCATCCTGCCGGATGATTTGTTTTGAAGCAGAAATTGGTTAGGCAGCCCTAACTGAAAATTGAAAAAAAGAGAAAAATTCCTAATTTAGAATGCATTCGCGACTCTACTGCCTACCGTGTGTCGCCACCTTAAACCTACACCAAACCAGACAAACAAATGTCCAATCCTACCCCTTCCAAAGCCATTCACATCAGCCTATGGGTGGCACAAGTAGCCCTCGCCCTCGCCTTTGGCATGATCGGAGTGACCAAATTGACTACCTCAGATGCTGACATTATTCAACAGTCGGGCGAAATCGTAGAAAAATATGGAGTCGGCTTGATTCGATTTATTGGAATTGCTGAGGTCCTCGGTGCCCTTGGTCTGATCCTTCCCGCTGTACTCCGCGTCCTTCCTGTACTCACTCCGTTGGCAGCACTTGGCCTAGCCATTATCATGGGTTTGGCCACAGCCTTGCATGCCTCCAAAGGAGAGCCTATTGTGACCCAAGTGGTCTTTCTTTTACTCACCCTGTTTGTGGTTTGGGGAAGATTCAGCAAGGCTCCGATTTCAGCTCGCTAAACCTCCTTTTCATCATTCCATTTTTGCTGCCGGCCGCTTTTCGGTTCCAGGCTGCTTGGTGAGGTCGTCTCCTAACGTCTTTCGGTACTGCTCAGCCAATGCGCTCAACGCGGCTACTACTGCTGGATTTTGGGGAGCTAAGTCAAACGTTTCCCCTGGATCTGTAGACAGGTCATACAGGGCAAGCGGGACCTCCATGGATTTGTAGACTCCCGGGAACCCGGCATTGCCCCGCTGAGTGCCCAGGTAGGTTTGAGAGAGGTGGGGAAAAACCAATTTCCACTTCCCCTGTCGGATGGCCTTGAGGCTATTCGCATCGTAATAATAGACAAAGTGATCTCGCGGATTGGCATCAGTCACCTGCTGAAGCAGGGGTAAGATATTCACCCCATCGATTTTTTGACCGGGCAAAGGAGCATCCAAGAGTGCCGCCATGGTGGGGAAGATGTCCATGGTAGCGGCTAGGTTGTTGGAAACCGTTCCTGCAGGAATCACGCCCGGTAAACTCATGATGCAGGGAACACGGACCCCACCTTCCCAAGCCGAACCCTTGCCTTCCCGAAGGCCTCCGCTGCTTCCGGCATGGTTGCCAAAGGTCAGCCAGGGACCATTGTCACTCGTAAAGATGACCAGTGTATTTTGGGTCAACCCATTTTTTTCCAGTGTGGCCATCAGTTCTCCAATTGAATCATCCAATTCAAGCATCAGATCCCCAAATAGCCCTTCCCCACTTTTATTTTTGTAGGGTTCGGACACCGCGATCGGCACATGAGGCATGGAATGGGCCAGATACAAAAAGAAGGGGCTCTCCTTGTGTTGCTCAATAAAATGGACCGCCCGCTGGGTGTACAGCTGTGTAAGTTGGGCCTGGTCCTCCAGCGTTCGGATGGGCTTCACGGGTTCATTGCCTTCGAGCAAAAAGAGCGGAGGATACTTGAATTTGCGGTCTGCGGTATCTGTCACCGGTTTGCCATCGTAGCCCATGGGCCACATGTCGTTGGAGTAGGGAAGGCCAAAATAGGAATCAAAGCCATAAGAAGTGGGAAGGTAGGGTGCCTTGGCACCGAGGTGCCATTTGCCAATCATGCCTGTTTGGTAGCCTTTCTTTTTTGCCAAGGTGGCAAGTGTTTCTTCCTCGGGATTCAGGGCCGTGGTGGACCAGGGCATGAGTGCACCAGAGATATTAAGCCTGTTGGGGTAGCAGCCTGTCAGTAGGGCTGCTCTAGAGGCGCTGCACACGGCCTGTGCTGCGTAGAAATTGGTGAAGCGCATGCCTGAAGCGGCAAGCGCATTGAGGTGTGGGGTCTGCTGAGGGTAGCCTCCATAGACTGCTAAGTCCCCATAGCCCATGTCATCCATAAAGATCAGCACCACGTTGGGGAGCTTGGCTTGGGGCAAATTCCCCTGTGCTTGGGCGCCGAAACAAAGAAAGGAAAGTAGGAGGAGGAATGGATTTTTCATGGCTTGAAATAAAAAAGGGTTTTAGGGTCGACGGACCACCGCAATTTCTACTGCAGACCAGAATTTGCGGTGGACTGTGCTCCGTTAGCAGTTGACCAGTAGTTAGCTAAATTAAACCACTGCTAGGATTGCGGACAATCCTGTCAAGTAATTT
>JAXISU010000001.1:0-23942 GCA_034680425.1 Cyclobacterium sp. | reverse complement strand
TTGGCTTCGTCCTCGAGCTGGTTGTTGGCTCCACCCGCAATCACCTTACAAGTCAAGCGGTCGATGGTCTGGTCGTTGATCGTGGCACCAAGCGCACAGGGTGCATAGATATCCATCGGCATATCGTAGAGTACCTTGCTGTCCACCACGGTGGCACCGGTAGCAGCCGCAACTTCTTTGAGTTTGTCCTCAAAAATATCTGTAATCAGGAGGTCAGCACCTTCTTTCACAAGGTAGTTGAGGAGGTATTTTCCTACTTGACCTACGCCTTGAACGCCTATTTTCTTTCCTTGCAGGGAGTCTGAGCCAAATGCTTTTTTGGCAGCAGCCTTCATGCCCATGTATACCCCAAAGGCAGTTACTGGGGAAGGATCCCCTGCGCCGCCCTTGCTTTTTGGTAGGCCGGTCACATGCCGAGTTTCCAAGGCAATGTATTCCATGTCGGACGTCTTCATGTTGACATCCTCAGCAGTCACATAGCGACCACCCAAGCTCTCTACAAAACGGCCGAATCGTCGCATAAAGGCTTCTGATTTCAATCGTGGATCGCCAAGAATAACTGCTTTGCCTCCTCCCAAATTCAGTCCTGCGAGTGAATTTTTGAAGGTCATGCCTCTTGAAAGGCGCAAAACATCTTTGATGGCTTCCTCTTCGGTAGCATAAGGCCACATGCGTGTGCCTCCCAATGCTGGGCC
Organism: Cyclobacterium sp.; assembly: GCA_034680425.1. Lineage (GTDB taxonomy): Bacteria > Bacteroidota > Bacteroidia > Cytophagales > Cyclobacteriaceae > Algoriphagus. The sequence continues at coordinate 23,247 of JAXISU010000001.1, read as the reverse complement.
TAAGACGGTGTTGTGAATTCCAATTAGGGCTTTGAGGCCAGTAGCTTCATCGTGACAGATGACCAACTGCTCGTGATCCATGTGGGTAATTTGTCCAAAAATTGAACCCTCACGGATGGTTTCGGTTTCATTAATCGCTAACATCTGAAAATAGCTTTTTAGAATGTGTTATATTTGGGTTAAAACTTGGATTTGCGCGGATACAAAATTAAATACTTTTATCAGCTTACAAATTTTATTCTGCCAAATATTATACAAGAGCATTATTAAAAACTTAGATTTTATTTCGTGAAAGAGCTCTGGAGAATTAACAAATATTTAGTCAAATACAAGGGATTGTTGTTTTTGGGAATACTCTTTACGGTGATTTCAAACATTTTCGTAATTATTCCTGCCCAACTCGTTCGAATCGCCATAGATTATGTGGTTGAAAGTTTTGCGCTTTTCAATCCTTTAGCGAAGGGTGGGCTAGGGGATTTGGCTCGTGACTATTTTTTAGAGTCCGTTTTTGTTTTTGGCATTTTGATTTTAGTCATGGCCCTACTTCGGGGTTTTTTCCTCTTTTTAATTCGTCAAACGCTCATCATCATGTCGCGGAAAATTGAGTACGACATGAAAAATGAGCTCTTTGCTCATTTTCAATTTCTCCCTTTAAGTTTTTACAGAAAAAATAGCACTGGAGATTTGATGGCACGTATTTCAGAAGATGTAAGCCGTGTGCGGATGTATTTGGGTCCGGCCATCATGTATGGGCTCAACCTGTTGATTTTGTTTCCTTTGGTGATCTTCTACATGATTTCGGTCAATCTGGAACTTACCTTGTATTCGTTGCTGCCCCTGCCAATCCTCTCCTTAAGTATCTACTATGTCAACAATCTGATCAACGCACGTTCTGAAAAAATCCAGCAAAGCCTTTCGCAGCTCAGCACCTTTGTTCAGGAGGCATTTTCAGGGATTCGGGTGTTGAAGGCCTTTGTGAGAGAACAGGACTCAGCATCTGAGTTTGACAAGGCAAGCGAGGAGTACAAGCATCAGTCTATTGAACTGACTCGGGTCAATGCCTTGTTTTTTCCCTTGATTATGGCCTTGGTGGGTATTTCCACGATCATCACTGTCTATGTGGGAGGGATGATGGTTATTCAAGGAGAGATTGGCTATGGAGTCATTGCAGAGTTTATCTTGTATGTCAACATGCTGACTTGGCCTGTAGCTTCCCTAGGTTGGGTGACCAGCATTGTGCAGCGTGCTGAAGTGTCCCAACGGCGCATCAATGAACTACTGGATCAAAAGACGGATTTGGTGTCTGTTGAAAATCTTGAGTCTACCCTAGCGGGTGCTCTTGAAGTCAATCACCTTTCCTTTGTCTATCCAGACTCAGGAGTTCAGGCACTTCGGGACATTTCATTTTCCATAGCAGCCGGACAGACCCTTGGGATCATTGGTACAACAGGTTCAGGAAAGTCTACCTTGGCCAACCTACTCATGCGCATGTATGATGCCAGCTCAGGGGAGATTTTGGTGGATGGACGGCCCATTCAGCAGTATTCGATTGCGAGCTTGCGCAGTCAGATAGGGGTAGTGCCTCAGGATGTATTTCTTTTTTCAGATACCATTGCCAATAACATTGCTTTTGGCTTGGATCAGCCCAACCTAGATCGGATCACCCAGGCAGCAAAGGATGCAGATGTCTATCAAAATATCCTAGAATTTCCGAAGGGCTTCGAAACGCTCCTTGGAGAACGGGGCATTACGCTATCCGGAGGTCAGAAGCAGCGGGTATCCATCGCTCGAGCGATTGTGAAGGAACCGAAGATTTTGATTTTGGACGATTGCCTTTCTGCAGTGGATACCAAGACGGAGAATGCCATCTTGAATTCCCTGCAAAAAATCATGAAAAACCGTACGTCCATCATCATTTCCCACCGGGTATCCTCGGCCAAGTTAGCGGATCAGATTATAGTTCTGGACGAGGGACGTATTGTAGAGCGAGGGGATCATGGGGCCTTGATGGCTCAAAAAGGAGTGTATGCTGCGCTCTTTGAAAAGCAAACGCAAGGAGGCGAATCCATCGAGGAGAGTACTCACTAACTTAGTTTTAAGAAATATAGGTCACAAAAAACCCTCGCTGTTTAGCGAGGGTTTTTTACTTCTTTACTTTTCTTTGAGAGCATCGCATCGATCGTAGCTTGGGTCGATGTCAATAAAAATATCTTCTTTGGCAGTGACAAACCATTTGCTTAGCACCTCATCTTCTTTTCGGCGTAGGGTAGCTGCCTTTAGTTTTTCGTAATCATCTTCCAGATTAGCCTTGTGGGCAGGATAGCGGGCCTTGTAGAATAGGATCCGAACCTTGGTGCCTTCTCTAGGATCTTCAAATCGAATCGGAGGAGTAATGTCTCCCACCTTCATGGTATCGATGGTGAAGTAAAGTACGGGATCTTCCAAAGTACGGAGAGAAAGTCTATTTGAAGTGGTCGCTGGATCGGTAAAAAACCCTCCCGCATCGGAGGTAGTTCGATCTTGGGAATACTCCTTGGCGGCCTTCGCAAATTCGATTTTACCTGCCAGAATTTCTTTTTTCAAGCTATCCAAGTAGCGTTCTGCTTTTTGGACATCTTGCTCTGTCGCTTTGGGTATCCGTAAGATGTGCCGCGTATTGAAAGTGGTCCCTTTGATTTCAAGTAGCTGGATCAGGTGAAACCCAAACTGGGTTTCCACAGGATCTGAGAGTTCCCCAGGTCGTAATCCAAGCGCGGTAGCCTCGTACTCAGGAGCCAATTCCCCTCTTCTAAAGAATCCTAGGTCTCCACCCTGTGCGCCTGAGCCGGGATCTTCCGAGTTGGCTTTGGCAAGTTCTGCGAAGGTTGATTTTCCAGAGCCAATGTCCTGTTTGAACTGCTTCAGTTGCGCGAGGATTTGCTCCCGAACTTGTGGGTTGGTTTCTGGTTTTCTTACAATTTGACCCACTGTCGCTTCAGAGGTGAATAAGGGAAGTGAATCTTTCGGAATGCTGTAATAAAATGCACGCACTTCGGCGGGAGAAACGGAGATGCCTTCGGTGATGGTTTTACGCATTTTCTCTACGATCAACTGCTCCCGAATGACACTTTCTAGTTCGGCTTTCAATTGGTCAGCTGTCTTGCCATACATTTCAGCGAGCATGGCTTCGTCTCCACCAAACTGCTGCATGACCATGCTGAAACGGTTATTGGCTTGGAGCATAACTTCTGCATCAGTGACGATGACCGAATCGATCTCTGCTTTGGCCACCATGAGCTTATTGATCAACAAACTTTCAAACACAGTGCATCGAGTAGGGGCTTCAATACCCTGTTGCGCTTGAGAAAGCGCTTCGAGGTAGGTCTTTTGGACCTCAGATTCCAATACAATGTTGTTGTCTACCTTTGCAACGATTTTATCTACCACTTGACCAGTGGCAGTTTCTTGGGCATGAGCTTGTCCCAAGATCCAAAATGCAAATAGGCTCGGAAGAAGTCGGTGTAGGAATTTCATAGTTTTTTCTTTTTCGGAAAATCCGAATGGGGAGAATTAGTTATTCAAAGCGGCAAAGGCTTTTTCTTTTACCCCAGAATTGATTTGAATGGGATATTTTTCTTTTAATCGTTTGGTGAGAGCTTGTTCGAGGTAAGCCTGGTAATCGCGAATCACCAAACCCCGAGCTTCCTCAAACTTTCTTGGCCCAGGAGGATAAATACTTCCCACCACTAGGACATAGGGAACTCCTTCCACCACAAGCTCTTGGTACGATTGATTCAAATCTACCTTAGAAAGAATAGGATGTGATTCGTACTCAAAAGTTCCTGATTCGGTAGCGTATGCATTCGGAAAATTGGCACGGTAATCTGCTTCAAAAGAAGCGAAGCTAGTTGAATTAAAACGTTTATTTTGAAGGTATTTGCGTGCATTATCGAGTTTGGAGGCATCGTTCACCTTTACCAAATAGGCCTGTACTCGAGTCTTCCACTGGTAGTTTTGAATGTTATTTTTATAAAATTCTTGCTGCCCAATACTATCATTCAATCCTTTTTGCCAAACCTCCTGGTTAGTCAAGGAAAACATCAAAATCCCATCTCTATATTCTTTGAGGAGTTTTTGGTAATCCGAATTGGTTGCCTCCAAATCTTTTTCTTCGGTTTGCGCTAAGGTATGGGCTACAAATTTATCTAGCCATCGGTTAAAGAAGGTGCCAGATCCCTTAGGGGTTACCTCTTCTGCTTGCATAAATTTCCAGAGGTCCCGTACGGCGAATGAGCTGTTGTTGATCGAAAAAAGTTGAACTCCTATCAACCCTTTTTCTTGAAGTTGGGCACCAAAGGCAGTGAGATCTTCTGAAGTAAGCGTTTTGGAAAGCCTAACTAGCTCTGCCTCATTCTCCTTAAACCCATACCTTGCTTTTTGCATGGCGATAACTTGGGATTGGATCATGCCAGATTTGGAGTTCCGCAAAATCTTGGATTTGATCGTTTGTTCAAGTTCCTCATAGGATTGTAGGGGTCTTTTTCCCTCCAACCGTAGGATATGGTATCCGTAAGGGGTTTTGATCGGTGGAGATATCTCCCCTATTTCTGTCAAGGATAAGGCGGCCATTTCAAACTCTGGAATCATGGTGCCTACTCCAAACCAAGGCAAAATTCCCCCGGCCTCCTTGGTGGCGGCATCTTCTGAGTAGAATTTTACAATCTCTTCCCAGCGTGTATTTTCCTTTTGTATTTCCGCATAGATGTCAGAAATTTTTCGCCTTGCGTTCTCTTCTTGGCTACTGTTCTCTGCATCAAAGCGTACCAAAATGTGGGAGACTTCTACCTCACCAGGATTGGCTTGGCGATCCTTTACTTGAATGATATGGTAGCCAAAATCGCTTACTACCGGATCTGAAATGCTTCCAACAGGGAGCATGTAAGCTGCTTCCTCGAATTGTTGGACCATTTGTAATCCTGTAAAATACCCAAGATCACCTTTATTCATCTTGGCTGAGGGATCATCGGAGTATTCCAGAGCTAAGGCATTGAAATCAGCTCCATTTTCTAACTCAGCTTTTACCTTCAAAGCCATTTTGAGCATGGAAAGGCTGTCTTCATTGCTTGCATTTGGCGGTAACTGGAATAAAATGTGGCTGGCACGCACAATTTCTTGCATTCGGCCATACACCTTTCGTAATTCCCCATCTTCAACTCCATTCTTTATCAAAAATGGGGCAATTAGAGTTTCCTTGAAGCTTCCAAATTCCCGATCAAACTCTTCAGATTGATGCAGACCCATGGATTCCGCTTCCGCTACTTTCAGCTGAAAAAGCAAGAATTGATCGAAATTAGCTTCAAACTCCTCTCTGCTGAGAGTTGCAGCAGCTGGGTCAACTTTTTTTCCTTTGGTGATCAAATACAGAAACTGTTCTTTTTCTACCGGCTTTTTTCCGACGGTAAAAAGCACATCTGCCTGTTCCTGAGCACGAGCGCTAAGGCTAAAAAAGCCCGCCGAGGTGAGGAAAAGAAGGGTGAAAATTGCCGAAAGGATTCGGTGATTCATCTGTAGTGAGGCCAAAGTAAAGATCAATGGAACAAATTTAGTAAGATTTCAAGGGTAAAGCAGCATCTGCCAGTGTATTAACTTCTTTTAGGGCTAAAAATTTTTAATTAGCCTACAAATATTTTTGCCGTTTTTGGATTCAAACTGGATTTCATCCATGATCTTTTTGACCAATAAGATTCCGATTCCTCCTTTTCGTTTCTCTTCGATTACTTGACTTAGGTCTGGCACCTCGTATTCCAACAGGTTGAAAGCATCCCCTTTATCTGTAATTTCTATGATTATTTTTTTGTTCAATTCCTTGACTTCCAAGTGAATTTCTTCCTTGGGATTGCAGGCATGCGAATGGATAATCAGGTTGGCACAAACTTCTTCAACCGCCAGAGTTACTTGGTGTCTATCGACCTCTGTAAGCTTGAAGATAGCTAGGTTCTGCTGCAAAAAGCTTCTCAATTCAGCCAATGCAGCGGTACTGCAGGATAAATTAAGTTTATGATTCATGTTGAGAAGCGATTGCGGTAGACTTATCTGGTACAATGGAGATCAATCGGTCTAGTCCAAGAATTTTGAATACCTCTCCAACTTGATCATTCAACCCGAAAATTGCAAATCGAATTCCCCTTTCTGAAAAATCATCGAGGTAAGACATAAAAACCCCCAAACCTGCTGAAGAGATGTATCCAAGCTCCTTGCCATCTATCAATAAAAAGGAGGCGCCTTGTTGGACTACTTCCTGGATGGATTGGTCTAGAAGCACGGAATTGCTTGCATCTACTTCACCAATTAGGCGAAGGATGTCCTTATTTTCTTCTTTTATTTTTTCAATTCGTAGCATGTCTTGCTAGTTTAATCGGGTTGGGTGAATTTGACCACCAATAGGGAGTAATCATCGTCAATCATTCCATCTCCCCCTACAAATTGGTGGAGCGAATCGATCAGTACTTGCTGTAAGGCGGGTGGGGATAGGTGGTGGTGCTCTTCTACTAATTTTTTCAAACGATCGTAACCAAACAGCTCCCCCTGCTCATTTCTTCCTTCTAGGATTCCATCGGTAAGTAATACCAAAAGATCGCCCTGCTGGTAGTCAAATGTCTTTTCGTGTACGTGGTTTTGATAGGTTTGGTTTCTTACAATTCCTAATCCAAGCCCTTCAATTGAAATATAGGCAGCTGTTTTTTCTTGGGCCCGGTACCAGAGGGTAGGAATATGTCCCGCTCTCGCATGACGAAAAGATTGGGTTAACGTATCAATTTCAAAAATAGAGGCCGTGATGAAGTGATTTCTTTCCAAACACTTGCTTAGTGCGGCATTTGCTTTTTTCATGAATTCAGCCGGCTGAAGACCCAGTTGGATTAAACTTTGGAATACCCCTTTCATTTGAGCCATGTGGAAGGCAGCAGAGGTACCTTTTCCAGATACGTCTCCCATAATGATCACAAAATGATTGGCATCGACTTGGTACGTGTCGTAATAATCTCCCCCTACCTCATCCGCAGTGTTGGAATAGGCACATATCTGAAATGAGTCTGGATGATCAAGTTTTAGGGGTAAAAGCGCCTTCTGAACTCGCTGTGCAATTTTTAATTCTTCCTGGTAGCGTTCGTTGGCAATGGCTTGGCTGAGGAGGCGGTGATTTTCAACAGAAATGCAGGCTTGCCTTGCGAAAGTTCCGATGATGTTCATCATTTCCTTGTTGAATCCTTCTTTTACCTCTTTGATCAATACAATTCGAGCCAGGATGAACTTGTTTACTAGCAAGGGAACAAGTAAGGCAGATTTGTAGCTAGGGTGATTGAGTCGAACTGTTTGGGTTTGCTCAGTAGCTGCTCCAGGGATCCAGGATTGGTTTTCCTGGGGGATTAGGGAAGCGAGGGTTGTTTGAGTTGCTTGATCCACTAGCCGGAGTGGATTTTTAATCTGGATTTGCTCCTTGGGATTCAGCTCTATCCAGGCGCAATCTGAATAGGAGGCACTCATGCAGGAATCAAGTAAAATGTCCAATACTTGCTCCTCATTTTCCTCGGGCTGTATGGATTGACTTAGCTTTTGAAAATTAATGGCCTCTGTGAGTTTTTGTTCAAAAACGGAAGAGGTAGGTAGGTTGAAGAGGGTTACCAAAAAGCTGAATAGTCCATAGGCAAACACAAAACCAAACAAGGCCATGATGAACAAATTGTCGGTCAGGTTGATTTGCAATTTTGCCTCATTTCCGTAGGAAAGTACTCTGTAAAACAGAATGCCTGAACTCAATAAAATAAGGAATAGAAAGAGTAGGGTTTTCCATTTCTCCTTGAAGTTGAGGTAAGGTATCCACTTCAAATTGACGGCGAGCAGGATGGAAACTACCAACAGGATGACCAATCCAAATAGGAAGCTGTAATCAAAATTGTTGTGGTTGAAAAACACAAAAAATAAAGCCCCCAACATGGAAAGCTCAAACACCTTCCATTGCTTGACTACCTGTGTGTTCTTTTGGTACAGGATCAAATGCTTCCATAATAGTGCTGTAGAAATCAAGAAAGCACTTGTCCAAGCAAAATTGATGTGGTAAAAAATATTGTTTAGAAAGGGGTCGGTGCCTAGTTTACTTTCTCCAAAAGCGAGGTAAATCAGTTCGGTAAGCAGTCCTGCGCCGGCAGCAAAAAGGCCAGTAGAAACGCCTCTCCATATCAGTGTAAGGAAATCCGCCTGTCGCGTTTTCCAAAAAACATGGCGGTAGACCAAATACACAAAAAAGAAAAACAGGATTTCTAAAATCCAGGTAACCTCCTCTGAGATTCCAGAATCGAGGTTGTTGATCATCCCAAAGATCCGGATCAAATCAACCAATACCAGAGCCAGCCAAACTAATATGGCCAACAACAGGCTAATTCTGCCAAGAGGAAGTGAGGTGGTCTTGATCATGGAGTTACCCTCAAAAATAGGGAATGTCGACCAATGCAGCGCTACTTGTAGCTACCCGAAATCGGGGGAGAATTGTTAAATCTTTCAAAAATTTTAAAGGAAGACGATTTCGTCCACAATTCCCTTTCCTACCTCGGTTTCGATCAGGGCCATCACCTTGGATTTATTAAGTTGCAGCTCTTTTTTCAAAGGGCCAGAGGTGATTTTCACAAATAGTTTTTTGTCCTTGATATAGCAGTTTCCGGTGCGATCAGCAATGGTTTTTCCCATCAATTTTGGCCAAGACGCGAGCAGAACGTTTTCCTGATAGGCTTCATCAAGCTTGTAGGTTTTTAACAAGTCCTGGAAGGCTTCGCCCAAAGGGGTCGCTTCTTTCTTTCTAGGGTAGGTCATGGGATTAAAGAAAAAATTCGGAAGCAATGCTATCTGCGAGCAACTTGCCTTTCCGTGTTAAAGTTAGCGTTTTCCCTTCGACATGAATCATGCCAAGGGCAGTTAATTTAGCGATCGAAGCGCCCTTGATTTTCAGGAGATCGACTTGGTATCGATCCGCCAAACTTGCAGTATTTAATCCCCAGCTCGTCCGTAGGCTTGTCAGGATTTCTTCGTTGATCAATTCTTCTTTTTCTAGTAATTCTACTACAAAGGGGAGTTTTCCAGCGGCTAATGTTTTGACATAATTGGGGTTAGAAGGAGGATTGTAGCCTCTTGCTTGGCCATCAAAGGAATGTGCGCTAGGGCCAATGCCTAGGTAGGGAACTCGTTTCCAATAATTGCTATTGTGGATGGCCCCTTGATTTGGGCGGCTAAAATTGGAAATTTCATACTGTAGGTATCCCGCTTGCTCACATTGCTCTTGCAGCCATTCAAATTGCTGGGCTACGAATTCTTCTTCCGCAGGGATAAATTTTCCTTTTTTTGCCCAATTCCCAAAGGTGGTTTTGGGTTCAACCGTCAGCGAATAGGCTGATAGGTGGCCGGGGTCAAGACTCAAGGCTTCATTCAGGTCTTTTTTCCACAAGCCATGATCTCTATGGGGGTAGCCATAAATCAGGTCAATGGAAAATTTCTCAAATCCAGCTGCTCGAGCTAGCTGGATGGCCTGTTTTGCTTCTTTGGCATTGTGAGCCCGATTGTAAGCGGTTAGTATTTCCTCTTGAAAGCTTTGGATTCCCAAGCTTAGGCGATCTATTCCTAAGGATTTCCAGGTGGCTAGAGACTGGGGATTTAGGTCATCGGGATTAGCTTCCAAGGTGACTTCCAGTTTTTTTCCAGGAAAAACACCTGCTACCTGATCCAAAATCTGTTCCAAGGCCACTGCAGGGAGCAGGGAGGGGGTGCCTCCCCCAAAGTAGACGGTATCTACTTGTTCGCCTTTCAGGTAGTCTTTTCGGAGCTCTATTTCTAGAATAATGCTTTCCACCACCGGGCTGATCAAATCAAGGTTTGTGGAAAAATGAAAGTCGCAATAGTGACAGGCTTGTTTGCAAAAGGGAATGTGAATGTAAAGTCCTGCCATGGGTTGTAAATCTCAGGTAAAGATAGAAGCTATTCCCAAGGAAGACATCCATTCTCTGGAAAGAAGTGGGTAGCATGGATTCTATTCTTTTTCAACTCGCGTCAATTTTTTGGCTGCTTGCCAAAATTCATTTGGAGGCTGTCTTAGGAATGCTGAATTTTGTAGGAAGATATTCATGACTAAGTCAAATCCTGCACCTTTGAGGGGTTCCAGTGGTTTCCTTAGGCCTCTTTCACCAAGCTTCAATGCGTAAAATTTTACTTTTTTTCGTTCTCCTTTTCTTTTCCTCTTGGGCATCTGCTCAGGTATTGGAGAGTTATGAGGGAAGTTGGGCGAATGCATCGGAACAATCCTTGGTAGGATCTATTGGACAGAAAGAGGTGTATTTGGCGGTAAATTCTTTCCCACAATCCTATTTTCAATTTGAGATTCCAGGTCACTCCACCATTTTTATTGATGGAAAGCTTTGGGGATTAATTCCTAAGGACACTACTTTCTTTATTTCCACGGCCTCGATCAAAAAAGAGTTCCGAAAAGACAGTTTGCTTGTAACCGTAATCAATGATCGGATTCAAGTGGGAGAGTTTGGACTGCAGGTGACTAAAGTGGCCAAAAATACCCTAGAGGAAGAGCAAGTGGATTTGGATAAGCAATTTTTAGCGCAGCAGAAACGCAATCCGGTACAGCCCTTGAAAGATTTTTTTGCGGTATCGCTTTTAGTGATTTTGGGGTTGGCAGCGGTTTATCGCCGCGTATATCCCTATTTATTAGGTGTATTGCTCCAACCCTTGTCAGTGATCAAGGCGGAAGATTTTTCTGAAAGCGGGGGCTTACAAAAAGTGTTTTCGTTTGACATTCTTCTGTACTTGTTTCTGGTGTCGATGATGCTTGCCCAGAGTTTAGTAACGGGCATCGTGATTTTTAGGCCCGATTGGATTGAGAATTGGATTGGTTTCAGCGCTATCTCCTTGTTACTTTTTTGGTTGCTAGCTTCAATTTTGATTTTGTTACTCACCATTTTGAAATTTTCAGCAATCAAGTTGGTGAGCTACCTCTTTGATCTTGGAAAATCAGAATTTGCACATTTTTTCTACCTACTTCGGCTCATCACTTTTGGTTTTGCTTTCATTCTTCTAGTGAGTAGCTTTTTTGTCATCAATGATTTTTATGTGTTGCAATCCGGCTTCATTTATTTGATGCAAGGGTTCTTTTGGGTGTACCTTTTCGGAGTACTTGGACTCTTCCTGATTATGATGAGCAGGTTGAATTTTAAAAAGTATCATTTATTTACTTACCTTTGCCTTGCTGAATTAGTACCCTTTTTGGTTTTAACCAAATGGATCATGGTACTCGCCCAGTAATGTGTTGAACGTAAAAGGAACTCCCGCATGAGTGCAGCTCCAAAAGATCGCTATACCCCAGTTAAGAGCATACTGGTATCTCAACCTAAACCTACCGAAGCCAACTCTCCTTATTTGCTGCTTGCAGAAAAATATAAGTTGAAAATCGATTTTAGGCAATTTATTAAGGTGGAACCTGTTCCCCCTAAAGAGTTTAGAAAGCAAAAAATAGACATCCTAAAGCATACGGCCATCATTTTTACGAGCCGAAATGCGATTGATCATTTCTTCGCAATCTGTAAGGAGTTCAAAATCGAAATGCCAGCTGAAATGAAATATTTCTGCATTTCAGATCAAACGGCGCACTACTTACAGAAATACATTGTGATCCGTAAGCGTAAGTTATTTGTAGGCACCAAGACTGCTGAGGACTTATTTGACTATTTCAAAAAACACAAAAACGAAAAGTACTTGTTTCCGTGTTCGGATATCCGCAAGGAGGACATTCCAGGTTATATGGAAAAACAGGGAATTGCATTTACAGAGGCCATTATTTACCACACGGTAGCGGCGGATTTATCCGATTTGGCAGATGTTAAGTACGATATCTTGGCATTTTTTAGCCCATCTGGGATTAAATCTTTACGTCAAAATTTTCCAGATTTTGTTCAGGGGAAAACGCGTATTGCAGCCTTTGGTCCTACTACAGCTCAAGCTGTACGCGATATGGGACTCATCCTAGACATCGAGGCCCCCATGCCAAATGCCCCGAGTATGACGGGTGCTTTGGAGTTATTTATAAAAAAAGCCAATAATTTGTAATTCTAAGAATCATTTTCGGTCGATTCTCAGTTTAAATTCCTAGACTAGTTTAAATTTGAGGACTCCACTGTCAAATGAACAGAAAAAACGACTTGGTTATTTTTTTAAGAGCAGCAGGATTTCTGCTCCTGCTCCTAGCATCTGAGGGCGTCTATGCACAGCAAGAACCTCAGTTTACGCAGTATTTGTATGCGGGTAATTTTTTCAATCCAGCGTTAGCAGGGAAATCGGAAGGCCTCCAGTTTTCGGCATTCCACCGCTCCCAATGGCAGGGCTATACCACTACTACTGGGTCTGGAGTCCCTCCAACGACTCAGCTGATCACACTTCAGAATAGATTAAAAGGTAAAAACTTCGGGTATGGACTCACAGTCGTCAACGACCGGCTTGGGGCGACTTCCAATCTTGAGGTAAACCTGCAGGGCAGTTACCATAAAAAAATTCAGCGGACCCAACTCAGTTTCGGCGGATACCTGGGCGTATCGAATAGCACCTTGGATTTTGAAGAATTGCAATTTGTCAATCCGGAACCCAGTCTTCCCCTAATCGGTACAGAAAGCCAGTTGGCGATGGACATGGGAGCAGGCCTTATGGTGGATCGAGGAGATTTTTATGTTGGGCTCAGCGGCAGGCACCTGAATCAAGCTTCTTATGATTTTGGAGATGGGAGCTATGCCAATCGTCTGCAACTGCACAACTATTTGTTGATGGGATACCGAATGCGCCCTATTGGCCAGCTTCGGATCGAGCCAAGTATTTTAGTAAAATCTTTAGGGACGCATACTTTATCCTATGAAGTGAGCGTTATAGCCACACTCCAGAATAAAGTGAATGGAGGTATAGCCTATAGAGGAGAGGAATCCGTGTCCTTGATTCTTGGCTATAGCTTATTGAAAGACAATAGTTTAAAGTTGGGGTATGCCTTCGATTTAGTAGTGGGAGGCCTTGACGCCAAAGCACCCACTTCGCACGAGCTGATGCTTCGCTATGCTTGGTCGGATGTATCCAAGACCGTCAATCGAGTGATTCAACGGACCCCGAGATTTAGGTTTTAGCCCAAACTATTCTTGCTTTAGGCATTGGATGATGCATCGCTCGGTTGGGTGAAACTAACCATTTCGATGCAGTGAATTTGTTTTATTGACCCAAAATAAGCTAACTTTCGAAGTCATTTTCTTTGTTTGGCAAAGTTTGGCCAAAAATTTGATGATACCTTAAAAATGTCATTTATGTACACTAGAATTAAAGTCCCTTTAATGTCTTTCGCCCTAGCGCTAGTAGTCATTGCGCTGCTGCCTAGTTGCGGGCTATTTAATAAAAAGGGAATGGCCAGTGATAAGGCAAATCGTAAAGGAGAAGTAACGGGTGTTGCTAAACGCGTTCGATGGAAGCAAAACCTGCCTGTGGACATGGTTCCTATCAAAGCGGGTACCTTCTGGATGGGTCAATCCGACGAAGATATCGCTTACACTCAAGCTTCTTTGAACAAGCAGATTACCATTTCTGAATTTTTTATGGACAAATACGAAGTGTCCAATAACAAGTATCGCCAATTTTTGGAAGCGGTAAAATCAGGACAATTGGATACGGGCACTCCAACAACGCTGAAGGCGGCGCCTACCTTTACACTTGCTGATTTGAAGCCAGATAGCACGGTTTGGACCAAAAGCTTCGCCTACCACTATGGCGATCCTTTGATGGAATTTTATTTTGATCACCCTGCATTTGATGCATATCCAGTAGTAGGGGTGTCCTACGATCAGGCACAAAAGTATTGTGAGTGGAGAAGTTACCACCTACGCGCCAATGACGACATCGAGTTTGATCTTCCAGCTTTCAGATTACCTACTGAAGCAGAATGGGAATATGCTGCTAAGGGAGGCAAAGAAATAGCGAAGTACCCTTGGGGAGGCCCTTATTTGAAAAACAAAAGAGGCTGTTTGATGGCCAACTTCAAGCCAGGAAGAGGCAATTACATCGACGATGGATTTACCTACACTGCCCCAGTAGACGTTTTTGCGCCGAATGGCTTTGGTCTTTACAACATGTCTGGAAATGTGGCAGAGTGGGTAATGGACGCTTACAAAACCACGTCAAGAGCACAAACTTGGGATTTGGATCCGGTGTACCTGGATGAAAAAGAGCCTCGTAAAATTGTACGTGGAGGAAGCTGGAAAGACATCGGACACTACTTAGAAACTTCAACGCGTACTTACGAATACCAAGATGTAGCTCAGGCGCACATTGGATTCCGTACCGTAATGACCTTCATAGGACGATCTGCTTCTATGGATGCAAAACTTAACAAACGAATGAGGAGATAATTAGCCTCACCTAAAAAATCAAATACCCTAAAAAAATAAAGTTCAAATGGCAAGTAACCCTAATTTCTTTTATTCCAAGGTAATGCCGAAAATCTACGGCATCGGTGCAGCTGTAGTAATTCTTGGAGCAATGTTTAAAATCTTGGATTTGCAAGGTGCAAACTGGATGATCGGTATCGGTTTGACTGTAGAAGCGATCATCTTCTTTTTATCTGCCTTTGAACCGAGCCCCAAAGAAGTGGATTGGAGCAAAGTTTACCCGGAATTGAATGAAGAAGGTACTCCACAGCCTGCCAAGAAAAGAGCGGTGGCAGTATCTGGAGATCCTGTGGCTGCACAGTTGGACAACATGCTTCAGCAGGCCAACATTGGTCCAGAGCTGATTGAAAGCCTAGCTAAAGGAATGAAAAACTTGGCAACCTCTGCTCAAAACATGGGGACTCTTTCCGATGCTGCAGTAGCCACTACTGAATATGCAACGCAGGTAAAGGCTGCATCCCAGTCTTTGGCAAGTATGAACGATTCCTATGCACAAACTGCTACTGCCTTGATGGCTATGTCTTCTGCTGCTCAGGATTCGCAAGCCTACCAAGCCCAAATTCAAGCAGTAACCAAGAATTTGGCTGCATTGAATGCAGTGTATGAACTAGAACTTCAGGATTCAGCAGACCAGAAGAAAGCAAGAGCTGATTTCTATAAAAACATGTCTACCGCCATGGCTAGCTTCACCGAAGTAGGGAATGAAACCCAGGCCTTCAAGGAGGAGATGATGAAATTGAACCAAAACGTGAGTGCGCTTAGCAAAATCTATGGCGGCATGCTTACAGCAATTAGAGGGTAATTTACCACTCAGATCCAGAAATATAGATAACTATGGCAGGAGGTAAAGAGACACCTAGACAGCGGATGATCGGGATGATGTACCTGGTATTGACGGCCCTTTTGGCCCTCCAGGTAAGTAATCAGATCCTTCAGAAGTTCGTCCTTCTCAACGATGGGATGGAACGGACCTCGAAGAACTATGTATTAAAAAATGAGTCTATGGTGGGTTCCATTGAATACACCATTGCTCAACAGGGAAATAACGAAAAAGACCTTCCCAAGGTAGCGGCTTCAAAGAAAGTGCGTGCAGCCACCAAAGAAGTATACGACTACCTGGAAGCGCTAAAACTGGAATTGATTAAGCAATCCAATGCCAAGAATGAAGAGGGAAATTATGTGAATTCTTCGTTGAAGAACACAGAAGTTCCGGGCAATCTATTTGCTAACCAAGGCAAAGGTGAAGAGCTAAAGAAGAAGTTGAACGACTTCCCCAAAGCTGTTGAAGGAATTTTGAAAGGTGTGGGGATCACTAACCTTACTTTCAAACCCATTGCGCGAGATGCAGCTGATATCGAATTGTTTGCCAATGACTTGGAAGCAAGAAACAAAAGCTTTGTTGCCCTTAACTTCGTAAAGTCACCAGTTGGAGCAGTAATTGCCTTGTTGTCACAGTTTCAAAACGAGGTATTAAATATTGAAAGTGAGTCGTTGACGACTATTGCCAACACCATTGGCTCCTTTTATTTCAAAGCAGACATCACTGAAGCAAAGATTTCTGCCATTTCCAATGTAGTAGCAGCGGGTACCAAGTTTGAAGGAACCATGTTTATCGCTTCTTCCTCTTCCTCGGCTACTCCTACCATGACTTTGGATGGACGTTCTATCCCAGTTGACGAAAAAGGATTTGGAAAAATTGAGTTTGTGGCTACACCTGCAGCAACTTACGATGATAAGGGAACAGCGAAAAAAGTCTTGAAAGGACAGATTGTAACCAATGTGGGTGGAGAAGATAAAGTGTTGCCTATAGAATACGAATACTTTGTAGCGCAGCCCGTAATCAAAATCACTTCAGAGGTGGTTCAACAGCTGTATGCAGGATGTGCCAACGACTTGAATATCGATGTTCCTGCACTAGGCAATTCTTATGCCCCTGAATTCAACGTAACGAATGGGGATAAAATCAAAGGTGCTAAGGCAGGCCAGGTAACGATTGTTCCTAATGCAAGTGGTAAAGTAACAATTGGAGTAAGTAGTGGTGGAAATAAAATTGGTGATGAAACCTTTGATATCAAACCTGTACCTAATCCTACCATTAGTGTTGTAGCTGCCAACGGTTCTGAATTAGATATCAGCCAGGCTCAGACTACCAACGTCTTGAGTAGCGTGAAAATTGTAGCCAAATCGGATCCTACTTTTGCACGTACGATGGCTAAAGACGCCAACTTCGCCGTAACCGGTGGAGAGATTACCTTGGTACGAAATGATGTGCCTCGTGGGGCTCCTGTTTCGATTGGAGCAGGTATACGTGGATTGCTCGGAGGAGCTGCTGCGGGTGATATTTTGGTGATTCGAATCAATCAAATCACTAGAACGAACTTTAGAGGAGAAAAAATTCCTATGGATTTCCGTGGGGTAATAACGGTACGTGTGAAGTAAGCTTCAAACGAATCTAAAACATAATTGCTATGAATTTATTTCTGAGATACACCTTGCTGACTTGTTTACTAGGCCTTGGTCTAGCACAAGGAGGTTTTGCACAAGTGGCCACTTCAGTCAATCCTTCTACTCTTGGGACACGGCAATACGCCATGGACACAGTCTATTCGGTCAAGCGTATTCGAGAAGACGATAAGATGTACCAAGTTTCCGTGTGGAGAAGAATCGACTTGCGTGAGAAATACAATGTGCCTTTGTATGGTTCTGGTGATGCGAAAGAAAACGGGATCATCAACCACATTTACAAAGCAGTACAACAAAATGCCTTGGAGGTTTTTGCGGATGAAAATTTCACACAGCCTATGTCCATTGCGCAATTTGATTCTACCTTTTGGAAGACAGATTTTCAGGATTCCATCTTTGTGAAGCAGCTGTATTTCCTAGACTTTAAAGAGGATTTTGTTTTTGATCGTCAGCATTCTCAATTCAAGTTTGATATTAAGTTTATCCAGTTGGTCATGCCAGCAGAAACGAATGCTGATCCAAATTCAGGGGTAGGTTTTCAGAAGACGCTTGGATTTATCCGTTACAAGGATTTTATAAACCACTTTGCAAAGCATCCGGATGCACGTTGGATTAATTTCCAAAACATATCTAAAAGTTTGACTTACAACGAAGCTTTCGAATCTCGGTTGTTTCGATCGGTAGTCACTCGATACACGAATCAAGATGAGGCTTTGGTCATTGACTTGGTTGACAAAAATACACCAGCCGATCGCCGCAAAATGCAGGCTTACCTCGATGCCTTAGCATTTGAATACCAGCTACTGGAATTTGAGAATTCCGTTTGGGAATGGTAAAAAATAAAGCCTCGAATCAATTCGGGGCTTTATTTTTTGCTAGGCCTTCTAGGAGCACTTTTGCTTTGGCAGCGCCAATGACTGCCGCCACTTCCTCCTCTGAGGCGAGTTGTAATTTTCGCACTGACTTAAACTCCTTGAGTAATTTTTGGGCGGTAAGCGCTCCAATCCCTTCGATTTCCGTCAATTGGGTTCCTAAGGCTTTCTTGCTGCGTACCTGTCTATGGAAGGTAATCGCAAAGCGGTGAGCCTCATCGCGGATGCGCTGGATCAGCATCAGGCTTTCAGATTTTTTGTCCAAGTGGATGGGGTATTGATCTCCTGGGAAGTAGATTTCTTCCAGCCTCTTAGCTATGCCGATGATGGGCATCTTTCCATAGATCCCAAGTTCCTCCAAGGCTTCCACCGCAGAGGATAACTGCCCCTTGCCACCGTCAATGACCACGAGCTTGGGAAGGGGTAGCCCTTCTTCCATCAATCTCTTATAGCGTCTCCCCACGATCTCTTTCATGCTCGCAAAGTCATTGGGTCCTTCCACGGTCTTGACATGGTAGTGTCGGTATTCCTTGGTTGCAGGCTTGCCGTGCTTAAAGCAGACCATGCTGGCCACAGGATTTGTCCCCTGAATGTTGGAGTTGTCAAAGCATTCGATGTGGTCGGGAATTTCTTGAAGGCTGAGGTCTTGTTGCAGTTGACGGATCACTCGATCCTTTTTGTCTTGATTGAGTCCCAGAAGGAGTGCCTTTTCCTTTTTGTAATAGAATGCATTCTTGAGTGATAGCTCAATCAGCTTTTTCTTATCTCCGATTTTGGGAACAGTCAAGTTTAATCCCTCGATGGGCTCGAGTTCGAGGTTAACCAAAATTTCTTCTGCATCAGATTGAAATTGATCCTGAAGACGAATCAAGGCGGTCACCAGGAGTTCTTCCTCGGATTCATCCAAGCGCTTTTTAAGTTCTACATTTTTGGAGGTGACCATGGCCCCATTCTTCACCCGCATGTAATTGACATAGGCTGTTTTCTCATCTGAGACTAGTGTGCAGACGTCCAGGTTTGCAATGCTCGGGTTGGTGATGAGCGACTTGGCTTGGTACTTTTCGAGTAGGTCCAACTTGTTTTTTACCTGCTGTGCTTGCTCGAAAGCGAGCTTCTCAGCTAGGACTTCCATCCGCTGTTTGAAGTAGGTCTTTGCAGGGGCTAAGTTGCCCTTCAGAATATGTTTGGCTTGTTCCAGGTCAGCGAGGTAGTCGGACTCAATCTGCTTTCCTACGCAGGGTCCTTGACAGTTGCCGATGTGGTATTCCAAGCACACTTTGTATTTGCCTTCCTGAATCTTAAGGTAGGATAGGTCTAGGCTGCAGGTACGGATGGTGAAGAGTTCCCGAATCAGATCCAGTACGTTATTCATTGCCTTGACACTCGCAAAGGGGCCAAAATAAGTGCCTCTTCTAGGGATGTATTTGCGGGTGGGAAAAAGTCTTGGAAAGTTTTCTTTGGTAAGGAGTAAATAGGGATAGGTCTTGTCGTCCCGAAGTAAGATGTTGTACTTGGGCTGGGTTTTTTTGATCAGATTATTCTCCAAGAGAAGTGCATCTAACTCCGAATTGACAAGGGTGATCTCTATTTTGGCGATCTCCTTGACCATTCGTCTGGTCTTGAGGTTGATGCCGCTGTTTTTGTTGAAATAGCTGCTGACCCTCTTTTTCAAACTTTTGGCCTTGCCCACATAGATCAATTCCTGCTCGGCGTTGTAATACTTGTATACCCCCGGCTGATCCGGCAAGGAAAGGTGATCTTCGGGCAAAAAGGAGGAGGCAAGCATGGGGTGAAATTAAAAAAAACAGCCCAACAAGTGGGCTGTTTCTCTAAAGTTTGATCCGAGTTTAGAAATCATTTTTCTTGGCATCGTAGTCAAAATCTGCAAACTGCTGACTGTCCTGTTCGTATTTGTCACAGTTGATTTCGATACTCAGCGGTCTTTCAGGTCTTGGGAAAGGTCCTTTGGTGTAGCCAAGACTTGCGTCGGCATATACTTTGGTCATGTATTTGACCCAGATAGGTCGCGCTGTCTTTGACCCTTGTCCGGCACTCCAGCTGCGGAAGTGAATGGCACGATCGTCACCACCCACCCAGGTGCCAGAAACTAGATCTTTGCTGATTCCCATGTACCAGCCATCTGATGCATTCTGTGTGGTTCCTGTTTTTCCTCCCAGTTCATTCCCTTCACGCAAGGTCCAGGGAACACCCTGGCTAGTACCTGATTCTTCTTCAAATCCACCGCGTAGCATGTAAGTCATGAGGTAAGCATGTTCCTCACTCATGGCTGGGCGCTTCTTTGGGGTAAATTGTTGGATGACATTCCCGTTTTTGTCTTCAATCCGATCGATGTAGTAGGGGGTGGTATGTTCTCCCTTGTTGACGAAGGTTCCAAACGCGCCAATCATTTCAAAGATGGATACGTCATTCACGCCTAGTGCAAGGGAAGGGACTTCCTCGAGCTCACTCGTGATGCCTAACCTTCTGGCGGTTTCGATGACGATTTTCGGGCTGAGTTTTTTCATCATGTAGGCCGTCACCGAGTTGATGGATTGGGCCATTGCCTTTCGGATGGTCATTTTCTCGTAAGAGAATTTCCCGTCCGCATTGGAAGGGCTCCAAGCGGGCTGCCCAGGAATGTATACCTCTACCGGCTGATCGATCACGGAATAGCAAGGGCTGTAGCCATTTTCAATGGCCGCTGCATACACGAAGGGCTTGAAGGTGGAGCCAGGTTGTCTTTTTCCTTGTTTCACGTGGTCAAACTTGAAGTACTTGTGGTCCATGCCTCCGACCCAAGCTTTGATATGTCCCGTGTGTGGGTCCATGCTGACAAAGCCTGCCTGTAGGAATTTTTTGTAGTAGGCCAAGGAATCCATGGTGCTCATGAGTGTGTCTCGTTCACCTTCCCACGAAAACACACGCATTTTTTTCTTTTCGTTCACCTTGAAGTTGATCGAATCCGTCTGATTCCCGGAGCGCTCGTTTAAGATGCGGTACCGTTCGGTACGTTTTACGGCAGTTTCGATGAAGCCAGGGATTACCTGCCAACTTTCGTCAATCCAGGGGTCCCGATCTCCCATTTCCTTGTAGAAGGCTTTTTGAAGTTCGACCATGTGCTCACTCATGGCTTCTTCGGCATAGCGTTGCATGCGGCTGTCTAGGGTCACGTAGATTTTGAGACCATCCCCAAAAATATCGTAAGCCGAACCATCTGATTTCAAATTTTCTTTCGCCCATTTAAGGAGATCCGCTTTCACAATCTCTCTGAAGTAGGTGGCAAGGCCTTGATTTTGGTTTTGAACTCTATAGTCCAACACAATGGGTAGCTTGGAAATTGAATCGTAAGCGGCTTCATCAAGCACCTCATTTTTGACCATTTGAGACAAGACTGTATTTCTTCTGCGGAGGGAATTTTCGGGATTAAATACAGGGCTGTAGTAGGTAGGCGCTTTGAATAGTCCTACCAATACAGCAGATTCTTGAATGGCTAGGTCCTTAGGGTCTTTGTTGAAAAAAGTCTTTGCTGCTGTTTTGATTCCAAAGGCATTGGATCCAAATTCTGAAGTGTTCAAGTAGAGGGTCAGGATTTCATTTTTGGTGTAGGCGCGTTCCAATTGCGTCGCTACAATCCATTCCTTGGTTTTGATGATCAGCATTCGTAGGCCTGGAATGGAACTTAAGAAACCTGAACTTGCGTCAGTTCGCGTTTTGAATAAGTTTTTGGCAGTTTGCTGACTTAGCGTAGACCCACCACCAGAGTCTTGACCCAACAAGATGGATTTTACAAATACCCGTAGCATGGCTTGTAAGTCAATGCCAGAATGGTCTTCGAATCGCTCGTCTTCGGTAGCGATCAAGGCTTGCACCAAGTTAGGAGCTAGTTCCTCATAGGTTACAGGACTCCGATTTTCCCGAGCAAAAGTACCTAGGAGTACCCCATCTGCGGAAACCATCTCTGAAGCAAGCTCGCTATCTGGGTTTTCAAGGGCTTTGAAATCTGGCAGTGAACCAAAAAGGCCAAGAAAATTGATGCTAACCATCCAAACGAAAAGCACAAAAAATACAAGACCGCCTAAAAAGGCCATCCACAAATAGTTGATCGATTTAGATGCCCAATTTTCTCGGGTGAAAGGACCAGGTTTAACCATGATTTATCGGTAGGTAGAGGTAAAGAACTGTCGGTATTCTTCCAAATCTTTGGTTCTATTCAAAACCTGGAAGTTTTCTATGGAAATAAAGAAGGCTTTGTTTTTCACTTCATCTATCAATCCAATCGAAGTAAATTTTTCTAGAAATGTATTCAAATAGCTTAACGCTTTCTCTGCGTCTGAGAAGGGACTAATGATGTAAATGGATAGGTCTGCACTTAAATTCATATTCCCTGTTCGCAATCTAGAACTGCCAAAGGATTGGGTATGGAAAGCCTCCAAATCACTTAGCAAATTTTTGGCCGTTTCTACATCAGCTGGGCTCAATGCCAATACAAATATATGGGTTTGGTCATCAGTAGCCTTGTAAGGGCTTTCCTTTGCTTCGATTTCACTTATTTTTTCTTTTTCGGATTCTTTTGGAGAAGCAAGAGATTCGCCGATTGGGGGAGCAGGACTTGATTTGGTATCCAATTCTTCTTGACTAAGCAGGGGTTGAAGCATGGCTTTGGCCAATGTGATTAGCTCTTGCTCCTTCGCATTTTGAATAAACGCCACCAATTTGGATTTGAACTGCTCCTTAGATTCTAGCTTTCCGCTCACCATTGCATTCAGCAACAGTAATTTTTCAGTATTTCGGGTTAAGGGGTATTTTTCTAGGGTCGCAAAAATCAACTCCCTGGCCTGGGAATAGTTGCCTGCATAGTAGGCTTCGTACGCTTGTTCGTATCCTTTGGCGGATTCCAGGGATGCTTTGTTTCCTGCACTTGCCTCTGGATTATTGACCGAGAAGGTGTAAGGAGACTCTGGAAACTCCAGGTTGAGGAGTTGGACATAGGTATTGAATTCACCCATCAGCTCTTTTTGTCCCAGGTAAAGGAGGTAGTAGGCTTCTGGTTTTTTGACGGTTTTGGGATACTGTTGAACAAGCTGTTCGAGGTACTGTTGACTTCGTTTGGGCTCCTTCAATTGGAAGTAGAGGACTTTGCCCAATTCAAAATAGGATTCTTCCAGCTCGGAGTTAGCTTTTTCGAGTTGCTCTGGGCTTTTTGGTATGGAGGAAAGTAGTGTTTCCACCGAAGGAATATTCGTCGAATCCGAAGAGGAATCCCCCTCCTTGAAGTCGGCCGAGTCATCCGGAGAGGGAAGTTGGCTTGCAGCTTGGGTCAAGTCGGCTTTTCTTCTCCAATTGTCTTGAAGAGGCCGATTGCCCCAGGTGCGTACAAACTCAATGGCTCCTTGTTGAAGGGCGGTACTGTTGTCGAAGTA